>JALXAG010000146.1 GCA_026992315.1 Sneathiellales bacterium
GGCGTGTGGCTGCTCATTAGGGCCCAATGATTGAGAGGAGAAATTGCTTTGCGAAAATCTCAAGATGGAGAAAGCTTTGTTATTTGCTAAGTTATATTACATATGTATGGTCAAGTGCTCCCGTGGTTTCAGAATGTAAAATATGCTCATGAGCCGTACGGCATTAATATGTCAGCAAAAAAGTATAGTGAAAAAAATGGATTATTGGCTTTTGACGCTTTTTGTTGCCACTGAATTTATGTTTTCAACTTCTCCCGGTCCGGCTGTTGCTGCCGTGGTGTCTTCCTCTATACTTGGGGGGTATAGACTGGCAATACTGGCAACGCTGGGGGTTCTCGTTGCAAACTTGCTGTATTTCATTGTATCCGCATTCATCATCGCTGCGGGAACCCGTGCGAATGAAGATTACTTTTGGTACATAAAAATTCTTGGGGCAGCCTATCTTCTATATGTTTTGTACACGGAGTATTTTTCAAAAAATAAATCTCCTGCATCTCGGTCTGACGATGAGTCTGTCAATAATAATGAAACAAGAAAAAAGATGGCGAGGCGATTTACGGTCACTTTCGCCATGCAGATGGCGAACCCGAAAACAATAGTCTTTTTCGCAGCATTCCTTCCACAATTTATTAATGTCGAATACAATATTAATATGCAGTTGATGGTGCTTGCATTTCTATCGTTTGTCACTGAATTCGTTGTTTTAATGATGTATGCGGCTGGTGGGCAGGTGTTATTGAAATATGGCTCTGAAAAATATGGTGAGTACGCTGGCCATATTGGCAATATTATGATGGTGGTTGCCATTGTCTGGAGCTTTCTGAAATAGTCTTGATTTCCCATTTGTTCGCTTAACCCGTCTCCTTAACCTTCCTGGCCGGCAAATGCCGGCAGGCGTGGTCTGACGAACGGTCGAAACGGGGCGGGAAATGTTATAGGCTGTCCCGATGCAGACCACGACCATGATCATGGCCCCTCTGGGCATTGTTGCCATTGTCAGCCTGACCTGGTTGTTCGGCGGCAGGCGCGATGCCACAGCCGATGAAGCGCAAATGCGCGCCCTTCTCCTGGCGGAATATCCCGATGTAACCATTGCGGATGCATTTATCGCAGGCGATGGCTGCGCCATTTTCCGCTGCCTGAGGGGGGCGGACGGCGCGCTCGGCATCGTGCGGCGCATCGGCGATGGTTTTGCCGTTCGTTGCTTCGGTCGCGACGAAACCGAAATGGCGGCAGTTGGCGGGGCGGTGCGCCTGCGCTTTCCCGATCCGGCCTTTCCGCCGCTGCGTCTGAAGGCGGATGCGCTGCCGCCCTGGCTGAGCGCGGCACCGGCGGAGGAGGCGGCGGCATGAATTATCCCAATGTCGTCGAACTGGCGGTGCCGGCCTTCATCGCGCTGGTGGTGGCTGAAATCCTGCTGTGGCGTTTTGCGGGGCGCGCCCGTTTCGAGACGCGCGACACGCTGGCCAGCCTGACAATGGGAATCGGCAATCTGGTGATCGGGGCGCTGACCGGGGTGTTTTTCTATGCCATCTACCGCTGGGTTCACCAATTTGCCCTGTTCGAGATCGGCACCGCCTGGTGGGCCTATGTCCTGTGTTTTCTGGCCGAGGATCTGGCCTATTACTGGTTTCACCGCATTTCCCATGAACGGCGCTGGTTCTGGGCCAGCCATGTCGTGCATCACTCGTCGCAGCACTACAATCTTTCGACCGCCCTGCGCCAGACCTGGACGGGGCGGCTGAGCGGTGCCTTCCTCTTCTGGCTGCCCCTGCCCCTGATCGGTTTCGATCCGGGTATGGTGATCTTCTTTTCCGGTCTCAGCCTGATCTATCAGTTCTGGATTCACACGGAGGCGATTACCCGCCTCGGCCCGCTGGAATGGGTGCTGAACACGCCGAGCCATCACCGGGTGCATCATGCGCGCAATCCCCGTTATCTCGACCGCAACTATGCCGGGGTGCTGATTGTCTGGGACCGCCTGTTCGGCACTTTCGAGCCGGAAACCGCGGCCGAGCCGCCCCGCTACGGGCTGGTGCACAATATCGCCACCTTCAATCCCCTGCGCATCGCCTTTCACGAATGGATCAGTATGTTCAGGGATGTGCTGAAGGCTAGGGGAGTAAGGGAGGCCGTGGCCTGTCTTTTCGCCCCGCCCGGCTGGCGGGCCGACGGAACGGGGCAGACTTCCGCGGCATTGCGGGCGCGCTGGCGGGATGGGCTTGCCGTTTCAGGCCATGACGGCGCGGCGGATGAACGGCCCGCCCGCGAGCGGAGCTGAACATGCGCCCGCCCCGGCGGCGTCATTCAAGACCGAAGCGCCGGCCGATCTTCTCCGAGATGGTGAAATTGTCGCCGGTGAACAGCAGGCCGCAAAACTCGTCGCTGGTCCATACCACATCGGCCGAGAAGGCGCCGACACGGTCGATGCTGAGCGTCGTTCGCGCCCCGCTATAGACCGGCTCCTTGATCAGGATCTTGGCCCCGCCCACCGACAGGTCGAGGATGATGCAGTCGATATCGCGGGCATCGATATGCAGCGTGCCGTGCAGAATGGTCGAACGGCGGATATGCCTGCGCCGGTCGGAGGCGGGCGCGGTTTCGTCCTCGCCCCGTTGGGTCGGGGGCGGCTGGTCGGTCTGGTTTTCGTATCGTTCCTTCATGTCCTTCATGGCGTTCTCGCTCCGGGCCTGGAATCTGCCTCGGTCCATTCTCTCCCGGGGCGGTAAAGGAATGGCTAACGGCGGCAAAAAACACCGGCAAAAACACCGGTGCGGGAAAAACTTGCGCAATCCCCTTTTTCTTTGCCACAGGCTTGGCATATTGTTTGGCATCAGATTTCGGTATGCCCCTACGGCGACAGATGCCGGAGGCGGCCTTTCAGGCGAATTCGCTTCACGCAATTCCGGTCGCGCAGGTGCGATCGCGTAAACGGGTCGATCAATACAGAGGGAGGATGGCATGAACGCGCACAACGATAATCCGCTGGGGTTGAAGGATCCCTCCTTGCTGCGTCAGCAGTGCTATATCGACGGCAAATGGTGCGATGCCGATGACGGCGCCACCATCGCCGTGACCAATCCGGCCACGGGAGAACAGATCGGCACGGTGCCGAAGATGGGGGTGGCGGAAACCCGCCGCGCCATCGAGGCGGCCGAGGCCGCCCAGCCGGCCTGGCGGGCGCTGACGGCCAAGGAACGGGCCAATATCCTGCGCCGCTGGTTCAACCTGATCATGGAAAATCAGGAGGATCTGGCTGTAATCATGACGGCGGAGCAGGGCAAGCCGCTGACGGAATCGCGCGGCGAGATCGCCTATGCCGCCTCTTTCATCGAATGGTTCGCCGAAGAGGGCAAGCGCGTCTATGGCGATACCATTCCCGCCCATCAGGGGGATAAGCGCATCGTCGTCATCAAGGAGCCGATCGGTGTCTGCGCGGCGATCACGCCGTGGAATTTTCCCTCGGCCATGATCACGCGCAAGGCGGGGCCTGCCCTGGCCGTCGGCTGTTCGATGGTGGTCAAGCCGGCGACGGCGACGCCTTATTCGGCCTTCGCCCTGGCGGAGCTGGCCGAACGTGCCGGGCTGCCCGCGGGGCTGCTGTCGGTGGTGACCGGCTCGGCCCGCGAAATCGGCGGGGAGCTGACCGGCAATCCGATCGTGCGCAAGCTGACCTTCACCGGCTCCACCGAGGTCGGCAAGAAGCTGCTGGAACAATGTGCCGCCACGGTCAAGAAGACGTCGATGGAGCTGGGCGGCAACGCCCCCTTCATCGTGTTCGACGATGCCGATCTGGACGAGGCGGTGCAGGGGGCGATCGCCTCCAAATACCGCAATGCCGGGCAGACCTGTGTCTGTGCCAACCGCCTTTATGTGCAGGAGGGGGTCTACGACGCCTTTGTCGAAAAGCTGCGCGATGCCGTGGCCTCCTTCAATGTCGGCAACGGGCTGGAGGAAGGGGTGACCCACGGTCCGCTGATCGACATGAATGCCGTCGCCAAGGTCGAGGAACACATCAAGGATGCCGTGGACAAGGGCGGGCGCGTCGTCATCGGCGGCAAGCGCCATGCGCTGGGCGGCCAGTTCTTCGAGCCGACCATCATCGCCGACGTCACCAGCGACATGCTGGTGGCGCGCGAGGAAACCTTCGGGCCGCTGGCTCCGGTATTCTCCTTCAGGGACGAGGCCGAGGTGGTGCGCATGGCCAACGATACGGAATTCGGCCTGGCGGCCTATTTCTATTCGCGCGATATCGGCCGGATCTGGCGTGTCGCCGAACAGGTGGAATACGGCATTGTCGGCATCAATACCGGCATCATCTCGACCGAAGTGGCGCCTTTCGGCGGCATGAAGGAAAGCGGCTTCGGCCGCGAAGGGTCGAAATACGGCATGGATGACTATCTGGAGATCAAATATCTCTGCATCGGCGGTATCGACAAGTAGACAGGGCAGGAAAGCCCGCAACCGGTGAACGCGCCCCGCCGCGGCGGGGCGCGGTATATGGAGTTGATGAATGTATGACCTGGATCTGTTTGTAATCGGCGCCGGATCCGGCGGTGTGCGGGCCAGCCGCATCGCCGCGCAGTTCGGGGCGCGCGTCGCCGTGGCCGAGGACATGTTCATCGGCGGCACCTGCGTCAATGTCGGCTGTGTGCCCAAGAAGCTGATGGTCTATGGCAGTCATTTCCGCGAGGATTTCGAGGATGCGTCTGCCTTCGGCTGGGACGTCACGGTCGGCAGGCCGGACTGGGGCCGGCTGATCGCCAACAAGGACAAGGAGATCGCCCGCCTCAACGATGTCTATCGGGGCATTCTCTCCCGGGCCGGGGTCGAACTGATCGAGGGGCGCGCCGTCATCGTCGATCCGCATACGGTGGAGGTGAACGGCAGGCGCATCAGCGCCCGCTACATTCTGGTCGCGGTCGGCGGCTGGCCGTATCTGCCGCAGATCCCGGGTATCGAACATGCCATCACCTCGAATGAAATCTTCCGCATGAAGCGTTTGCCCGAACGCATTGCGGTGGTCGGCGGCGGGTTCATCGCCGTCGAATTCGCCGGTATCTTCAACGGCTACGGTGCGCAGGTGACCCAGATTTATCGCGGCGACAAGGTGCTGCGCGGCTTCGATGAGGATGTGCGCGCGACGCTGAGCGAGGAAATCGTCAAGAAGGGGATCGATCTGCGCCTGTCCCGCAATGTCACGGCGATAGAGCGGCTGGCCGATGACAGCCTCTCCGTCACCCTGGATGACGGCGGCACCCTGCAGGTGGACGCCCTGGTCTACGCCACCGGGCGGCGGCCCAAGACCGCCGCGCTCGGCCTGGAAGAAGCCGGG
>JALXAG010000147.1 GCA_026992315.1 Sneathiellales bacterium
CGGCGCGGCGCCTGGCTCGGCCTGCTGGCCATGGCCTGGCATTTCGCCCTGCTGCTGGGGCAGACCATACCGGCAGCGGCCATCGGCTTCGGCGGCGACGGTGCACCGCCCTTCCTCGTCAACTGTGTCGTCTATGGCAATGCCGATCCAGCCCCGCCGAAACAGAAGGATCGCGGTCAAAACCCGGACCGGACCAATTGCCCGGTCTGCCAACTGCAGGCCTGCTGCCACTCCCCCCTGCCCGCCGCCGCACCGGAACTGCCGCCTGCCACGCAGAGCCGCAGTGTAACCCTGGCGCTGGCGCCGGCACCGCTGTTCACGGGACACCACCCCCTTGGCACCCATCCGCGCGCACCCCCCCTTCACGCACAGGCCGGCCTGAGCCGGCGATTTCGCTATTCGACTCTCAACCGGCAGCACGCTGCCGGAACCCCTATGCGTGAAGGAAAAGAAAATGATTACCATTCGCACCATACTGGCGGCGCTGGCCGCCCTGTTCCTGCTTGCCGCCGCACCGACATCGGCTCATGACGTAAAAGCAGGCGACATCACCGTTATTCACCCCTGGGCGCGCGCCTCATCCGGCATGGCCAGATCGGGAGGTGTTTTCATGACCATCGCCAATGACGGCAGCCGTGCCGAGCGACTGACCGCCGCCCATGCCGATATCGCCGCCAAAACCATGCTGCACAAAACGGTCATGGACGGCAATGTGATGAAGATGATGCATGTCAAGGACGGGATCGCCATCCCGGGCGAGGACAGCGTCGAACTGAAACCCGGCAGTTACCACATCATGCTGATGGGTCTGAAAGCACCGCTGAAGGAAGGAGGCACCTTCCCGCTGACCCTGACTTTCGAACATGCCGGCAGTGTCACCGTCGAGGTCAAGGTGATGAAACCCGGCGCAAAAACGATGAAGCACGACTGACAGCAACCCATACGGGCATTCCGGGCCGGGCAGGTCCGGAATGCCCCTCAAGAGGTGACACCATGAAACGCAATATCCTGATCGTTGCCCTGATCGCGGCCATCGCCGTCATCGGCGCCGGGACCTGGCAATATGTGAAAACGCAGGGCCAGGGCGGCGGCAGCGGCGGCGTGCAGATCGGCGGGCCGTTCAGCCTGACCGATCACAACGGCAAGACCGTGACGGAAAAGGATTATGCCGGGAAATATCTGCTGGTGTTCTTCGGCTATACCTTCTGCCCCGATGTCTGCCCGACAGCGATGCAGACCGTGACCGAGACAATGGATATCCTGGACGAGGATGGCCGGAAGGTGCAGCCATTATTCATTTCGATCGATCCCGAACGCGACACCCCGGCCGTACTGAAGGAATTCGTTGCCAATTTTCACCCGTCCATCATCGGCCTGACCGGCACGCCGGAACAGATCGCGGCAGTGGCCAAGGCCTATCGCGTTTATTACGCCAGGGCCAAGACGGAAGACGGCGGCGATGACGACGAATATTACCTGATGAATCATTCGGCCGTCCTTTATCTGATCGGACCGGACGGAAAATTCATCGCCCATTTCGCCCATACGGATTCGCCGGAAAAAATTGCGGCGAAAATCCGTGAAGTGACCGGATGAGGGTTATTTCTTCTTGCGGAAGGCATCCAGGGTGATGACATCGCCCCCCTTATCGCCGCCTTCCTCTGCCGGCGGGGCGGATGGCTGCTCCCCCTCCGTCCCGGCGCGGGTTTCCGTATCCTCGCCGCTTTCAGAAGTTGCCTCATCCTCGTCCCCGCCGGTGTCGGCAACCTGAAACTGCAGGCCGAACTGCACGGAAGGATCGGCGAAGGCGGTGATGGCGGCATAGGGAATGCGTAAATGTTCCTGAACCTTGTTGAAGCTGAGGGAGACGGAGAACGCCTCCTCCCCGACATCGAGATTCCAGAACTGGTGCTGCAGGATGATCGTCATCTCGCCGGGATAGCGGGCGCGGAGATGATCGGGAATATCCACCCCCTCCGCCCCGGTCTGGAACGAAATATAGAAATGATGATTCCCGTGCAGGCCGTTTTCCGCGACTTCCTTCAGAGCTTCGCGCACCACGCCGCGCAGGGCGTTTTCGACCATGCTGTTATAATCCATCGCATTCGTCCCCTTATGGCTCGCTGACCAAGCTATAGCATGATTGGGGGGGCAGTAGGCAATGGGATCGTTGCTCCAGATATCCGCACCCGACAAAAACAGGATAATATTCCCACAACCAAAGTAACCCGCCTGCTACATACGCAGCCGCGGGAAGGGAAGATCAATCGCAATGCCGAAAAACGCGCCCGATAAAAGGGCAGAAATGGAAGGGGGCTTCTGTTGCCCGGCGCCCCCCAAGCCGCGCTTACCTGTCAATTAGGCAGCGAGCGCCAATTCATTATCGTTGGCATTTGTAAAGATGACCCGATAACGGCGGTATCATGCCGGGCGAAAGCTAGTACCTTTACCACGCGCGTCGATCCTGTTTCGCCCCCGAATCCCCATCCTTCCTTGCGGATGGCCGCTATCTTCCGCTTGCAAAGCCGAAGACGGCGGTTTTGGTGGAGGCGCCGGGTACTGCCCCCGGGTCCGCAACGCTTATTCCGTACTGCCTTTATCGCCATAGTCGGTTGCCCGACACCATGAATATAGGGATGGGACGGCCCGTTGCAAAGGGGCATGAGCATTTTTTTGCCATTGAGCCCCCGCCCGAACATCACATTCAATAAATTGAATATTGATTTCCGGCGACCTTCGGGCAATGCTGCAGGGAACAGCCCGAAATTCTGCAGGAAGCGCCGATGACCCGCTTATTTAACTCTCTCCGCCCCGCCATGCTTCTTCTGGCACTGGGGGGCCTGTTCGTTATCTCCGCCCCGGCCGCCAGGGCCGAAACCGTCCAGATCGCCATCGCGGATCCGGCCAGCGGCAAAAACCTGCGCGCCAACGGCAATCTTCAGCTTGCCGATGACAAAACAATCCGCGACGGCATCGTCCTGATCACCCATGGCACCCTGGCCCATAACCGCATGGAAGTGATCCGGACCATGCAGGACCTGCTGGCCGAAAGGGGTTTCAGCACCCTTGCCATCACGCTGACGCTCGGGATCGACGACCGCAAGGGCATGTATGACTGCGCCATGCCCCACCGTCACCAGCACCAGGACGCCATCTATGAAATCGGCGCCTGGATCGATTGGCTGAAAAAACAGGGGGCGGGCCCCATCGCCCTGATGGGCCATTCCCGCGGCGGCAATCAGACCGCCTGGTATGCCAGCATGCACGACAGCGACCCGGCGATTACCCGCATCATCCTGCTGGCCCCGCAGATCTGGTCGGCACGGAAACAGGCGCGGGGCTATGAAAAACGCTACAAGACCCCGCTGGCGCCGATCCTGAAACGGGCGCAGCGGCTGGTACAGGAAGGCAAAGGGAATACGATGCTGGAGGATACCGGCTTCATCTACTGCCCCGGAGCAACGGTTTCGGCCGCCAGCTTCGCTTCCTACTACACCCCGGACAAGCGCATGAACACGCCCTCCCTGCTGCCGGCGATCACCAAACCGGTTCTGGTCATCGCCGGCAGCGAGGATCAGGTGGTCAGGGGGCTGATCGACGAGATGAAGCCCTATGCGGACAGGGAAAACGTCACCTTCGTCACCATAGACGGGGCCGACCATTATTTCCTCAACTTCTTCGCCGAGGATGCCGCCGACGCCATCGAATCCTTCATGACGGAATGATTGCCGTCGGCACACGTCTTTTCAAACTCCCGTGTATTCTGCCGGCGGGTCTTGCGCCGGAACCGGGGCATGGTAGGGTCCTCACAGGTTCTCGATCGGGAAGAGTGAACGGCGGCAATGGCTGATTTCATCCTGAGCAACGAGCCGGTCATCCGGCTCGGCTTTTTCATCGGTATTTTCGCCCTCATGGCCTGCTGGGAGGTTCTGGCCCCCCGCCGCAAGCCTCTCTACGGGCGCCTGCGGCGCTGGCCGTCCAATCTCGGCATCGTCGTGCTGAATACCCTGCTGCTGCGTCTGCTCTTTCCCGCCGCCGCCGTGGGGGCGGCGCTGCTGGCCGAACAGGGCGGCTGGGGGTTGTTCAACTATTACCGGCTGCCCTTCTGGCTTGCGGCCCTGGCTTCGGTCATACTGCTGGATCTGATCATCTATCTGCAGCATGTGCTGTTTCATGCCGCACCGCTGCTGTGGCGGCTGCACCGGATGCATCATGCGGATCTCGATTACGATCTGACCACCGGCGCCCGCTTTCATCCGGTGGAAATCATCCTTTCCATGCTGATCAAACTGGCCTTCGTCATCGCGCTGGGGGCACCGCCGGCGGCAGTGGTGATCTTCGAAATCCTGCTCAACGCCACGGCCATGTTCAATCACAGCAATATCCGCCTGCCCCGGCCGATCGACCGGGTTCTGCGCTGGATCGTCGTCACCCCGGACATGCACAGAGTGCATCATTCCGTCCTCATCGACGAAACCAACAGCAATTTCGGCTTCAACCTGCCCTGGTGGGACCGCCTGTTCGGCACCTATCGCGATCAGCCCCGCGCCGGCCATGAAAAAATGACCATCGGCCTGAACATGTTCCGCGACCCGGCCGATCTGCGCCTGGACCGGATGCTGATCCAGCCCCTGATCGGCCCGGCCGGCGATTATACCATCCAGGGGCGGGACAGTGCCGCGGCGGAACGGACGCCGCCTCCTCAGGACAGATCGCAGTAAGGGCCGAGCATTTCCGCCAGCAATCCGGCAATTGCCCGCAACGGGGCGCTGTTTCGCTGGTCCTGATGATAGGCGATCCAGAATTCCAGCGGCGGGACCGGCAGCGCAGGCAATACCGCCACCAGCCCGTCCCCCTCGCGGCGAAGCGCCTTCATTATCACCCCAATTCCGGCACCGGCGCGCAGCAGGGCAAGCTGCGTCATCTGGGAATCCGTCCGCAGGGCAAAATCATCGCGCGAGATCCTGAGTCCCATTTCCCTTGCAACGCGCAGATACAGCTCATCGCGGTCGAAACCGATCAGGTCATGGCCGCCCAGATCCACAGGCGATGCCGGCATGCCCCTGCGCGCGATATAGTCCTCATGGGCGAAAAATCCCATCGACGCCGCCCCGATCCGCCGCGCCACGATGTCGAGCTGGCGCGGGCGGTACATGCGCACCGCGATATCGGCTTCGCGGCTGGTCAGGTTCTTTGTCTCGTTCGTCGCCTCGACCTCCAGCTCGATGCCCGGAAAACGCCGCCGCGATTCCGCCAGGACCGG
>JALXAG010000148.1 GCA_026992315.1 Sneathiellales bacterium
GTCCAGCAGGCGGCGCACCGTATTCTCGATCTCCGGCGCGCCGGGATAATAAGCAACCGCCAGCGCCGGCGATGTCGGCGAGGGCGCATCGGGCAGCGCCACCCTGGCCGGCGGTGCGATCAGGCTGGCAAAGGCCCCTTCCGTAACGGTGGCGATGGTTTCGGCGGCAACGCCGAAACTGTGCCAGCCCGTATCGGCGGCAACGAAACGGCCGGTGCGGCGCACCGATTCCAGCAGGCAATCGCGATCCAGCGGCGCAATGCTGCGCAGGTCTATCACTTCCGCCTCGACCCCGGCGGCGGCCAGGGCTTCCGCCGCGCGCAATGCCTCCAGCACCATCAGCGAGGTTGCGGCAATGGTGACATCGCGGCCGCGGCGGCGGATCGCCGCCTTGCCGATCTCGACCGGGCGCAGCCGCTCCGGCACTTCGGAAGTGCTGGCATGCAGCCAGCGGTGTTCGAGGAAAATCACCGGATCGTCTTCGGCGATGGCCGACAGCAGCAGTCCCCCCGCATCGGCGGCGGTGGCGGGCATTACCACCTTCAGCCCCGGAAAATGGGCAAATGTCGCCTGCAGGCTCTGAGCATGCTGCGGCCCCTGCCCCCAGCCGCGCCCGATCACCATGCGCATGGTGATCGGCAGGCCGCGCCGTCCGCCGAACATATAGCGCCAGTTACCCGCCTGGTTGGCAATCTGTTCCATCGCCGTCAGGGCGAAATCGACCCGCTGATGGGTGATCAACGGCCGCATGCCGGTCATGGCCGCGCCGATGCACATGCCGGTGACGGCATTTTCCGCCACCGGCATATCGAGAACCCGCCCCGGGAAAGCATCGGCAAGGCCGGTGGTGGTGGCGAAAATACCCTTCGGATCCGGCGCACCCAGACCGATGATGAAAACCGCGGGATCGCTGGCCAGCGCTTCACGTGCCGCCTCGCGCAGGGCTTCGGCAAAGGTGATGATGCGCCCGTTCATGTCTCGGTCCTCCCGGATGCGAAGATATCGCGCATCACCGCCTGCCTTTCAGGCCAGGGGGCAGCAGCAGCGGCGGCAAAGGCCGCTTCCGTTTCCGCATCGATGGCGGCGCATAATTCATTCTCGCGCTTCTCGTCCCACAGCCCCAGCCGCTCCAGCCGCTCACGGGCCCGGCGCAGCGGACAGCGCGCCTTCCAGGCTTCGAATTCCTCCACCGTGCGGTAGCCGAGATCGTTGTCGTAATTGGGGCCGCAATGTTCGCGCCAGCGATAGGTATCGAATTCCAGCAAGACCGGCCCGCCGCCGCCCCTGATATGGGCCAGCGCCTCCCCGGCAATGGCATATACCGCCTCGACATCGTTGCCATCGCCATGAGCGTAGGCGACGCCATGGCCTTCAACGATCCGCTGCAGGGAGCGTTGCGGCGGCTGGCGGACATCGAGCGGCGAATAAACCGAATAAAGATTGTTCTCGCAGACCAGCAGCAGCGGCAGCCTGTGCAATGCCGCCAGGTTGAGGGTTTCGGTAAAGGCGCCCGTTTCCGTCGCCCCGTCGCCGAAGAAGACGGCGCAGATGCGCCCCTGCCCCTGCATGCGGGACGAAAAGGCGACGCCGGCGGCGATCGGAATGGTGCTGCCGACAATCGGGGCGGAGCCGAGAAAACCCGCCCCCTCATCCACCAGATGCATGGAGCCGCCCTTGCCGCCGGCTACCCCGCTCGCCTTGCCGTGAATTTCCGCGATCATGCCGGCAAGATTGCCGCCCTTTGCCAGATAGGGGGCGTGCGAACGATGGCCCGACATGACCGCATCCTCCGGACCCAAGGCGGCACAAACGCCGACCGGCACCGCCTCCTGCCCGATGCTCAGATGCACGGGACAGCGCATCTGCTGTTCGCCGTAACGGGCGGCGATGGCCTCCTCGATCCGGCGGATGCGCCGCATGGCCCCGTACAGGGCCGGCAGATCGGCAGCGGGGAGGGCTGAATTATGGCTGTCGGACGCGCTCACCTCAGTTCGATCTCCTGCATGCGGCGGATGTTGTAGTAGCGGCTGTCCTCCATGGTATCGGTCAGCAGCCCCGCATCGAAGGCGCGCTTCAGATCGGCCACCGCCTGTTCGATGGAATGGCGCGGCGTAAAGCCGAGTTCCCGGGCGAGACGGGCGGAGGATACGTGATAGGAACGCGGATCGTCGGTCGGCTCGATGCCGATGCGAACGTGATCGCCGATCTGCGAACGCACCATTTCGGCCAGTTCCATCACCGTATGGTTTTCATAGCCGGCATTATAGACACCGCCGTCGATCCGCCCGGCCGGCAAGGCCAGGACATGCAGGTAGAGATCGGTCATGTCCTCGATATGGATGTTCGGGCGCAGCTGGCTGCCGCCAAAAACGCGGATGCGGCCATTGACCAGCGCATGATTGGTGAGAATGTTCACGATGACATCGAGGCGCTGGCGCGGGGAATAGCCGCAGACAGTGGCGGGGCGAATGGTCAGGGTGTGAAAGCCGGGGCGACGTTCCTCGTCCAGAATGGCCTCGCATTCGGCCTTGAAGCGGGAATAATCGGTCAGCGGCTCCAGCGGCAGGTCTTCGCTGACCTCCACCCCTTCCTTGACGCCATAGACGGAAGAGGAGGAAGCATAGACAAACCGCTCAGCCCCCGCATCCCGCGCCATGCGCACCAGCGGGCGAAAGGCATCGAGGTTGATCGACTTGCCGAGCGCCGGATTCAGTTCGAAGGAAGGATCGTTGGAAATACAGGCCAGATGAATGACATCGCTGCATCCGGCAACCGCACGGGCCACGGTGTCCGCATCGCGGATATCGCCGGAGACGATTTCCAGCGCCGGATGCGCCGCGACTGCATCCAGTACCTCGCGCCCGTAAATGAACAGATCCAGCACCCGCACCGCATAGCCCGCCGCCAGGAGCTTCGGCACCAGAACCGCCCCGACATAGCCACCGCCGCCGGTAACCAGAACCTTGCGTTCGCTCATGTCCTCTCCTCGATCAGCAGATCCAGAATAGCATGCAGCAGGGCCAGATGCCCCACTTCGACCTGGCCGTAGCGGCTGCATTCCAGATACAGATTGCGCCAGCCGAGACGGCGCAGGGGATTGCCGGCATCGAAACCCGACAGGGTGATAACGGTCATTTTCCGCTCCTTCGCCATGGCCGCGGCGCGCAGAATGTTTTCCGACGCCCCGGACGAGCTGATCGCGATCAGCATATCCCCCTCGCGGCCATGGGCGGCGATCTGACGGGCAAAGACCGCTTCATAGCCATAATCGTTGCCCATGCAGGTCAGCGCCGCGCCGTCGTTCAGACACAGGGCGGAATAGCCCCCGGCATTGGTGAAATCGATGGCCATATGCGATGCGATCGCCGCCGAACCGCCATTACCGATGAGAAACAGCCGCCCGCCGGCGCGGCAATGGCACTCGATTGCCCGGCCGATTTCCGCCATCGCCGTCTCCAGCGCCATGGCAGCCCCCGCGTCATCGCTGGCCCGGGCGTTTTGCAGCAGATCGTGCAGTTGCGCAAAATAGGCGCCGGCCCGCCCCTGGGCCGGGGATTGGGTGTTCTTGTGGCCTTGCGGCTGACGGTTTTTTCCGGACATGGGGCCTCGTGTCATTTCAGCAGATGGCTGATGAATTTGCGCAGGCTGACCGATTCCACCGCCTGACGATGACCGACGATACCGACCTTGAGCGCGCCCGCGGCATTGCCGAGGAAACTGGCCTGCATGGCATCGGCACCGGCCGCGACACCGAGACCGGAGAGACAGAAAAACGCATCCCCCGCCCCGACGGTATCGATGATCGATCCTGTCAGCGCCGGCGCCCGCACCCACTCGCCGCCCTGTTCATGGACCAGACAGCCATGCTTGCCCCGGGTCACGGTAATGAACGGGCAATCGATACGCCGGGCCAGATTACCGGTGATGACATCCTCGAGCGGTGTGTATTTATCGGCGGCGGCAAGCCGCGCTTCCAGTTCATCGACGCAGATGAAATCGGCACGCGGATATTTGGTGATGGGGTTGAAACCGGTATTGGCGCTGTTGCTTTGGGCGTTGACCGCCAGAAAACGCGCCTGTTCCGTAATCAGGGCGATGGTTTCAGCGCCGATGAGCCCATGACCGAAATCGGTGACGAAGGCGATATCCGCCTTCCCCAGGGCCTCTGCAACCGCCGTATTCAGCCTTGTCGCCAGCGCCCCGTTCAGAGGGCGGTCATCCATGTGATAGACTTCGAACAGCTTGCGCATGGAATAGCCGGTATCGATATAGCGGCTTTTGCGCGTCGTCGGCGTGCCTTCGCGATACAGGCATGTCAGGGCGACATTGTCCTTGAGGGCGGCACGGATCAGCTTTTCGAAATTCTCGCCCTTGCCCTGCCCCAGACAGGTCACGACCTCGACCTCACCGACGAAGCCGGCAATATGATTGGCGGCGGCGAACACGCCGCCGGCAAAGATTTCGGATTGCTGGAAACGGGTGGCGATCATGTTTTCCTTGGGCGACTTGCCCATGGGAACGACATAGTTGTATTCGTCGATGATCGCATCACCGATCAGGACCACCCTGGACGTGCGCAGCCGGTCCAGCAGGTTCAGTATCCGTTCCGGCTCGCCCGCTTGGCGCAGACCGTCGAGATAGGCGCGCAGGGTATCGTCGTAAAGATCGAGATGGCGGTTGATCAGTTCCGAGGAAGAAAACGTGATATCGTCAGTGAACAGCAGCCGCCCGCCGGCCGCCTCCACCGCCGCGCGCTCATGGCCGATACCGCCGGTGATATCCTCATCCTCGCTGGCGTATTCGTTGCCCTTCACATAGAAATCGGGCCGGATGCGTTCCAGCAATCCCACCGCCGTCGGCGCGGGGTTGATCGCCACCAGATCGACATATTCCAGCGCTGCCAGCATCTCGGCGCGCAGGGTATCGGGAAAGACGGGGCGGTCCGGCCCCTTGTTGACATAGGCATCGGCCGTGATGGTGACGATCAGCACATCGGCATGACGGCGCGCCTTTTCCAGATGGCGCACATGCCCCATATGCAGCAGGTCGAAGACACCGTGGGCCAGAGCGATGCGCCGTCCGGCACGGCGGTATTCGCCGCTCAGACGTTCCAGAACGTCCAGGGAAACGATCTTGGCCCGGACGGACCTGTCCGGCCTGCCATCGTCCTCGCTGCGCCCGGGCTGTGTGCCCCCCTCATTCACTCCGCATCCCCTCTTTTTCTTCCCGCCCCAGATTATCGAACCATTGTCTGGTGGCCTCGGCAATACGTTCCGCCGTCCAGACCGGCGCATCGCGCCAGTAATCGATGTTCTCCAGCATGATCTGCACCCCCTCGCCGATGGAAACGCGCGGCCGCCAGTCGGTCTCGGCGAGAATTTTGCCGATATCGGCAAGGGTGCAGTCGGGCTCTCCCGGCCGTTTCGGGATGTTCAGGGTTTCCCGCGCCCCCAGCAGACGCACCAGTTCATTGACGCTGACGGCCCTGCCGCTGCCGACATTGTAGATTTCGCCGCAGCGTCCCTGCTCGGCCGCCGCGATCATGGCGGCGGCGACATCGCCGACATAGGTGAAATCGCGCCGCTGGCTGCCGTCGCCGACAATGGTCAGCGGCTTGCCGGCCAGAAGCTGCGCCAGAAACACCCCGAACACGGCGCCATAGGTGCCGCCGGTGCGCGACCGCGGCCCGTATACGTTGAAAAACCGCAACGAGATCACCGGCAGATCGTAGACACGATGCCAGTGCAGCAACTGCTGCTCGGCCATGTATTTGGTCAGGGCGTAAGGATATTGCGGCCGCGCGGGCGCATCCTCCGGCGTCGGATAGCTGTCGGGAATGCCGTAGCAGGAGGAAGAGGCGGCATAGACGAAGCGCCGCACACCCTGCCGCCGCGCCGCTTCCGCCAGGGTGAAGGTGCCGGTGACATTGGCATGAAAATACGCTTCCGGCGCCTCGATCGAGGGCACGATATCGGCCAGCGCCGCCAGATGGAAGACCCGGTCCACCCCCGCAACGGCGCGCGCGGCAATATCGGGATCGGCGATATCGCCGGTGATCATCTCGAAACTGTCAGGCGGGAGATGTTGCAGATTGGCCGCACGGCCATTGGCGAAATTATCGACAATGCGCACATGGCGCCCCGCAGCGATCAGCGCCTCGGCCAGATGACTGCCAATGAAGCCGGCCCCGCCGGTAACAAGATCGATCCCCATCAGCGCCCCCTCGTTCCCCACCAGGCTGCTATCAGATCCATATGCATGCCATGATCTGCGCCCATACCCGCATCATTGGAAATATTGCGCGCAGGTCAACAACAAAAGTCGTTGAAAATAAAAGGAAACAAACAGACGAAAGGGTTACGGGAACCCCATGTGGCCGCCCCGGCCCCATGCGGCCCGGATCTGAATGGCAGGGAAAGATCGCCCCGCCCGCAGGCATCCGCTGCCGGCGGTGCGGTATGCAGGCGGCCGGATCAGCCGCCGATCATTCCGTAGCGGATAAAATCGGTCCAGGTGCGTTCAACGCCGCGCAGCAGCTCCAGCGCCGGCCCCATCGATTTTTCCTCGCGGGCCAGTGAGGCCGACATTTTCTCGTCGAGCTCCTCTATCGCCCGGGTCAGCTCGCGCCCCTTTTCCGACAGCCTGAGAATGGTCGAGCGGCGATCGTGCGGGGAACGTTCCTGCACCAGATAATCGGCCTCGACCAGCTTCTTGATGTTGTAGGAGGCGTTGGAGCCCAGATAATAGCCCCTGTCCATCAGATTGCGGACATTGATTTCCTCGTCGCCGATATTGCACAGCAGCAGGCACTGCACCGCATTGATATCGTTGATTTCACGCCGCGCCAGTTCGGTACGCAGCACATCGAGAAAACGCCGGTGCAGGCGTTCGATCAACCGTGTCAGATCGGTATAGGTTTGCTTCAGACTCATGCCATCCAGCTTTTCGTTATCCAACTCTACCGCCGTTTGCATCATTGTTGCCCATGCAAATTGATTGGTACGCCTCACCCCAGCAATAGCGCGGGCAGGGTTACCGTTCTCTTAATGAGCGCGAAAAAACGGCCCTGTCAGATGGAATCAGACCGAATGACGAGGCTGCGGGAGGTTCATTTCAGACTGTCGATCAGCAGTTGTGCCTGAACCCCACAGCCGTTTTCGGCCATCCAGACGATTTCCTCCCCCGGCGTGGCGGCATCTTCGGGCAGAAAGCGGAAATCGATGCGCGTTGCGATCAGCTTGCCCTGAGGCTGCACCAGATAGACGCGGCCCTGACGGATCTCCAGCCCCGCCGGCCAGTCCACATAGGCCTGCCCTTTTTCCCACGCCACCTTCTTTTCGACACCGAAGAGATGATCGCGCACCACCAGGCGCTTGCGACTGGCGGTTTTCGCCCGCCACAAACGGGGCGACGCCCCCTTGCGCAGGCAATAGCTTCCGGCGCGGGCGACATTGACCGCCCAGGGATCCTGCGTCTCCCCGCCCGCCGGCGCCCCCCTGATCGAGCCCAGGCTGGTGCGCCTGCGTTCATCGGAACCGACCAGACGCGACAACGAGGCCAAAAGCCCCTTGCCGCCTTTGCCCTTGCCGCCATTCCCCTCCGCCCCGACCGGCCCGGCGAAAGGTCCCTCGATGGTCAGGGGTTTTCCCGCATCGTCGATCAGGGTGACCGAAGCCCCTTTCTCCAGGCGCAGTTTCGTGCCGCCGGGCAGGATGCTGCCGCGGGCAAGCGCAGGCTCGGAAGAGCGGATCACCACATATTGCGAAGCCTGCGCCAATACCGGCAGCAGCGACAGCGCCATCGCTGCCAGCACCGCCCGAAATCCCGTGTAAGTTTTCATCACTTCCCCTCCAGCCTGATCAGCACGCCGGGCGCGCCTGTGCCTCCCTTCAACCGCCGGTGGTGAAACACGACCAGCGGATCGTCCGGATAGCGGGCGGCCAGCCCGGAAAAGGCTTCCCGTTCGCCAGCCTCCAGGGCCGCGAAGGCCTGCAGGTAATCGTCGCCCGCCAATGTGCCCGCCGCCAGCGCTGCCCTTTCCACCGGATGATAGAGGCGGATCGGGATCTCCTTGCCCTTCAGCAGCACGTCCCCTATCGGCCGGCAGAGTATATCGTCGCAACGGGCCCTTTCGGCTATGACCGCGCTCACAATGATGTTGGTGCCGAAATATTTGTTCGCCCCTTCCAGTCGCGCCGCAGTGTTGACCACATCGCCTATGGCCGTGTAATCGAAGCGCTCCTCGCCACCGAAATTGCCGACCGTGGCCGTACCGGCATGAACGCCGATCCGGGTCCGGCCGAAGGCAAAATCGTTTTTCGCCCCAGCGCCGCCAGGCACCAATTCGCCGCCAGGCATGAATTTGCCGCCCGCCATGAATTCCCGGGCCGCGGCATCCATGGCCAGGGCGCAGCGCAGCGCCCGCGTGGCAAAATCGGGCGTATCGGAGGGGGCATTGAAGAACGCCACGACCGCATCGCCGATGAACTTGTCTACGGTACCGCCATGGTCCTGGATCACGATGCGGCTCATCCGTTCGAGATAGGCATTCAGCGCCGTGACCAGCCGTTCGGGGTCGCTGCGTTCGCTGAGATCGGTGAACCCTTCGATATCGGTGAAGATGAAGGCCATTTCCCGGCGCTCATTGGCGATGTCCAGCCATGCCGGATCGTCGCTGATCCGCGCCACGACATCGCGGGGCACATAGCGGGAAAAGGCATCGCGGATCCTTCTTTTCATCTGACGTTCGCGGCGGCGTTCGGCCAGCTCGCCGCCGAAGGCCGTCATCCCCGCCCCCAGAACCGGCATGACAATGGCCACCACCGGCCCGCCACTGCCATGCAGGATGAAGGCCACGACCACGTAAAGGAACAGCCCCAGAACAAAAAGAGCTATCTTGGTCAGCACCCCGATATCCAGCAGCACCAGCCCCAGGGCCGCCAGCACGGCCAGGGCCGTCAGCAGAACGTTCAGCCACAGCGGCGCATAGGGCGACGCGGTTCCGTCGAGAAACTGCGCCAGGGCATGGGCATGGATCATCACCCCGGGAATGGCGGGGCCATAACCTTCCAGATCGCGGGCGAAGGGGGTGAAATGCCGGTCGTCCTGCGGCAGATTGGCACCGATCAGCACGATTTTCCCGGCAAAGACCTGCCGGGGAAACAGCGCCACCGTATCCGCGGGAAAATATGCGAAGGGGGGGCCGTCCTCCGCCGTCCGCGGGCGATAGACCAGGGCCTGCGGATCCGGCGGGACGGGCCTGCCCATGGCCGCCAGCAGCGCTGCCGCCAGCCGCGGCGGGCGATCGCTGCCCGCATCGGGCGAATAGCGGCGCACTACCCCGCCATATTCCTTCTGCAATCCGGCATAGCCCTGAGCGATGCCATCGAGAAAGGCGGTCTGAAAGGCGATCTGCGCCTCCGTCAGCCCGGCACGGGCATCACCCACCGCCACCACAAGCGGTGCCGGATAAGTGCGCAGCACATCGCGCAGACGTTCATCCTTCTCCGCTTCAGTCGCCTGGTCGAACAGAATATCCACCCCGACGGCGGCCACATCCGCCGCGGCCAGCGCCTCCAGCACCGATGCGAGAAAGCCCCGATCCAGCGGCGAGCGATACGGAAAGCGACGCAGCGTTTCCTCCTCGATCGTCACCAGAACGATCCGCTCATGCACCGGTTCAGGCGCGCTCATGACCTTCAGGCGCAGATCGGCCAGCCAATCCTCCGCCAGACGGGCGGGAGGAAAGGACAAGGTCAGTACCACCGCCAGAATCCAGCAGACCAGGGCGATCAGAAACAAATCGCGGAATTTCCGCCGATAGAAAGCGCCTGGCAAATCATCTCCCCCATACGCAGCGACAGGGCCGCCCCTTTCGCCTGTTTTTATTTGCGGCCAATCATAGCCCCGATCCGTCCGCAGCAACAGCCGGGACAGCATCGCAGAAAAGACGGGGTCTTCCCCGCCTCAGGTTCATCCGGGCCGGAAACAGGAAAGGATATAAATCCTAATAATCCCTTATGGCTATACCATGCCCTTCTACCGGAATCCTTATCCTGCCGTATAATTCGCGCCCCCGGCATGAACGGATCACCGCAATGAAGAAAGAATTTCTCCGTCCGGATACATCAGGATATTGGCAGCAACAGAGTTCTAGTAACAAGATATTGATTTTACTGATAAGTTATTTGTCAAACGGATATTTTTTCCCTGACGCCTCAACCCATGACTTCACAGCGCTATTGCAGTTTTATGAAAAAATTATCTCTTTATTAACCCTCTTTACCTGATTATGTTCGATTATATATTCTTCCGGGTCATGTTTCATATTAGCCATTATGGATTAGGCTCGGGGACTGGAGCGTCACTGGAAAATCAGGCTGCAGGTGCTTGAATCCAAAAATGATTTTACCTGATTCGCAAAATTCTATAATCTTTGCGGCTGATCAGGGGAGGTAACGTGGTCGTAGCGGCGTCGAAATTATCGGAACAGGTGAACGGGTTGCTCCACCTAGCACAGGACAACGCGGCGGAAAGCCGTCGCCTGCTGCTGGAGAATATCTCCGACCTGTTTCTTTCCCCGGAAGGGCGCCTGTCGGAGCGTGAACGCGCCCTGATGAACGACATCCTCAGCAAGCTGCTGGGATCGGTGGAAAAGGAAATCCGCCGCGACCTCGCCGAAAGACTCGCCACCTCGCAACAGGCCCCGCGGGAACTGATCACCCAGCTTGCCAGCGACGAAATTACCGTTGCCGAACCCCTGCTGCGCAAAAGCAGGCTGCTGAGCAACCCGGATCTGATCGAAATCGTCAAACACCGCACCAGCGAACATCGCATCTGCATCGCTGCCCGCGACACGCTGGATACGGAAGTCACCGATGCCATCGTGGCATCGGGCGATACGGATGCGATCACCACATTGCTGGAAAACCAGAACGCCGAAATTTCAGAACTGGCGATGGAATACATCGTTGCCCAGTCGCAGCGGGTGGACCGCTTTCAGGAACCGCTGCTGGCGCGCTCCGACCTGCCTGGGCAGCTGGCCTATGACATGTTCTGGTGGGTTTCCGCCGCCCTGCGCCGGCACATTCTCGACAATTTCCGCATCGACCCCGCCCTTGTCGACGAGGCGCTGTCCGATGCAACCAGGGAAAACGCCGACAAGGAGGTTCCTGAAGGCGCCCTGCTCAAGGCCTACCGTCTTGCCTGCAAGATGAAGGAAACCAGGGAACTGACCGAGCGTTTCGTGCTGCAGTCGCTGAAGGCGGGGCAGGTGCCCGTCTTTATCGCCGGGCTGGCCTGCATGACCGGAATCGATGTGGTCACGGCACGGCGCATCGTGCTGGATCCGGGCGTCGAATGCCTGGCCATTCTGTGCCGGGCCGCCGGGTTCGACCGCAACAGCTTTGCCAGCATCTTTCTGCTGGCGCGCAAATATCAGAATGCAGACAACGCAGTGGCCACGCCGACCTCGGCCGTTGGCGAGGCGCTGGAGATATTCGACGATCTGTCGCTGGACGAATGCCTGATCGTTATCAAGGCCTGGTCGCGCCATCCGGATTACGACAAGGCGGTGAAGGAATTCGAACAGAGACTGTGCGATGCCGGCTGATCGGGAATATCGAAACAGGCCGGCAGGGCAGCGGACAAAAACAACAAGCCGCGCCTGTTGGGGGACGAGATGAAAAATGCAGAACGCATGCACATCTTCCGGGGGAAACGATGGATAGCTTCGCTACACTGAAAAACCGGCTGCATTCGCAGCGCCGGGACCATGGCAGGGGCCGCGCAACAAGGCGCGAAGATACCCATGACAGGCCCCCGGCACATTCCCGGCCCGGAGACGAAGGCAATACGGAAATCGATTTGAGCGACGAGGAGCTCATTGCCGCCATTCTCGAACAGGCATCGCCGATCTTCATCGCCCTGCCCGACGGCACCCTGAAATATGCCAATTCCGGCTACAGGCCGATTGCCGCCCTGCTGACAACAGGTCCCGGCTTCGACGGCAAGACCCTTCCCGAACGCCACAGCCAGCTTGTTTTCGATGTCGTGCGCAGCGAGCGCGCCGTCACCGTGCGCGAAGCCTATAAGAAGGGCAATCTGACCAAGCATTACCTGTTGCGCGTCTCCCCGGTATTCAGCAAAAACCAGCATGTCATCGCCGTCACCGGCGCCTTCACCGACACCACCCGCGAAATAGAGGCCATGACCAGGGCCCAGCGCGAGCGCCAGCGTTTTCTCGATGTGACCCGCAGCGCTTCCGACTGGATCTGGGAAACCGATGAAAACAACGCCCTGTTCTTCGTCTCCGAACGGATTACCGAAGCACTCGGCATTCCGCCGGCCATGCTGAAGGGGCGCAATCTTTTCTCCATCGGGGTGTTCCGCTCCCAGGGGGACAGGCCCAATCTGGCGGTGGAAAGCGTGGCCGCGCGCCGCCCCTTCCGCGATGCTGTGGTCGAAATCACCTCGCCCGAGAACGAGCGACGCACCTTCCATCTCAGCGGTGTGCCCGTTTTCGACGAGGCCGGCCGTTTCAAGGGCTATCGCGGTGCCGGCAATGACGTTACCGCGCGGGTGATTGCCGAGGAAAATGCCAACCGCTCGCGCAATGAGCTGACCGAACTGCTCGAGGAATTGCGCCGCAAGAACGAGCAGCTCGAATATACCGCCCATCAGGCCATGGCGGCAACACGGGCGAAGGACGAATTCCTCGCCACCATGAGCCATGAGCTGCGCACGCCGCTGAATGCCGTGATCGGCTTTTCCGAAATGATGCAGATGCAGCCCTTCGGCAAGCTTCACGAACGCTATGCCGATTACAATGCCCAGGTCCTGAAGGCCGGGCGGCACCTTCTCACCCTGATCGAGGACTGCCTCGATGTGGCCAGGATAGAAGTCGGCGCCCTGCCGCTGAGCATCGAACCGGTCAAGCTGTCGACCCTGATCAAGGATGCCCGCGCCCTGATCACGCTGCGCGCTGAAGGCAAGGGCGTCGATATTTCGGAACTGCGCTATGACGGCCCGGTGGAGCTTCTCGTCGACCCGACGCGCAGCCTGCAGATCTTTGTCAATCTGATCACCAATGGCGTGAAATTCACCCCCGAAGGCGGGCGCATCGGCATCGATGTTTCCATCGACCGCACCGCCGGTCTTGCCCATGTCACGGTCTGGGATACGGGCCCCGGCATTCCGCCGGAGAAGCAGAACATGGTGTTCGATAAATTCCAGCAGATCCATGGTGACATCCTCTCCCGCGAGAAGGAGGGCATCGGCCTCGGCCTGACCCTGTCGCGCCAGTTCGCCCGGCTGATGGGGGGCGATGTCACCCTGCAGAGCGCACCGGGCCAGGGCTGCCGCTTTACCGTTTCCCTGCCGCTGAACACCGGCGAACAGGGGCAGAAATAGGCATCGGGCGTTTCACAGCAAATTATTGACCATTTCTTAACCTCCGCCCCTTTAGACTGACAAGGGACGGAGGTGGTAGGTGATCCAGCAGAACCAAATCCAAAGCGACACATCCTTCATGATGCAGGACCTGTTCAGCCTGGCCCATGAAAAGACCGAGGCCGGGCGCCAGCGTCTGTACCGTCACGTATGGGATCTGTTCGAGAACCGCAGCGGTTCCCTGAGCGAACGGGAGCGCGCCCTCATGCTCGACATTCTCAAGGCCCTCAGCCTGGAGGTCGAGCGCTCCGTCCGCACGGCCCTGGCGGAAAAACTGGCCGAAAACGACAATGCCCCTCATGAGCTGGTGATGATGCTGGCTCATGACGAAAGCGAAGTGGCCTTCCCCATCCTGATGAAAAGCAATGTGCTGCGCGACAAGGATCTGATCGAAATCATCGTTCACCGCGCCCAGGAGCATCAGCTGGCCATTGCCATGCGCGAACGCCTCAGCGGCGAGGTTTGCCAGGCCATCGTCGATACGGGCAATGTCACCGTCATCACCCGCCTGATAGACAATCCCGGCGCCGAACTGACCGATGCCATCCTGGAGCATCTGGTCGAACAATCGAAACGCATCGATGCCTATCAGCGCCCCCTGCTCTGCCGCAAGGATCTGCCCTGCGAGATGGCAAAACGCATGTATGCCTGGGTCGGGGCGGCCCTGCGCGAACATATTCTGGAAAATTTCGACGTCGATAAGGACGATCTCGACGATGCGCTTTCCGATACGATGACCGACATGTTCGGATCGGTCGAATGCAATGAAGATTGCGCCTCGGAAAAACTGGTCAAGAAACTGGAACGCAAGGGCGGGCTGAACACACGCTTTCTGCTGGAAACCCTCCGTCAGGGTGAAATTCATCTGTTCGAACACGCCTTTTCGCGCCTGTCCGGCCTGCGCATGGTCCTCACCCGCCGCATTCTTTACGAACCGGGGGCCGAGGGGCTTGGCATCGCCTGCCGGATCATGGGACTGGAATTCCCGGCCTTCGCCAAAATCGTCGAACTGACGCGCGAAGCCCGCCCGGAAGCCAATGAAAAACACCCGATCAATTATCAGGAACTGCGCCTGTATTACGAAAACATCGACATGGAGGATGCCAAGCGCATCCACCGCAAGTGGCTGCGTAACCAGACCTATCTATCGGCGATCAAGCAAATGGGGCTGGAGGATTAGGTACCTCGCCCGCCCTCCGATTCTTCCGCCCGCCCTGCGAAAAAGCTTGCCATTGTCCGGACAGCCCCTAATCTCAGGACATGTACATAACTGCACGGGATGGGCGCCCCATATCTGAACATGATTGATCCTTTCGGACGCACGGTAAGCTATCTGCGCGTATCGGTCACCGACCGGTGCGATTTCCGCTGCACCTATTGCATGGCGGAAAACATGACCTTTCTGCCGCGCAAGGATCTCCTGACGCTGGAGGAACTGGACCGCCTGTGCACCGTGTTCATCGAAAAAGGCGTGCGCAAACTGCGCCTGACCGGCGGCGAACCGCTGGTGCGCAAGAACATTCTCTCCCTGATCCGCAATCTGGGCCGTCACCTGAAAACCGGCGCCCTCGACGAGCTGACGCTGACCACCAATGGCAGCCAGCTTGGCCGTTTTGCCGGCGAACTGGCCGAGGCCGGCATCCGGCGGATCAATGTCTCCCTCGATACGCTCGACCCGGAGAAATTCCGTGCCATCACCCGCTGGGGGCGGTTCGATCAGGTGATGAATGGCCTGGCCGCCGCGCAAAGGGCCGGCATCGACGTGAAGATCAACATGGTGGCGCTGAAGGGCATCAACGATGAAGAGCTGATCCCGATGCTGCGCTGGTGCGGGGAGCAGGGCTTCGATCTGACCTATATCGAAACCATGCCCATGGGGGAGATCGACACCAGCCGCGGCGATCGCTTCCTGTCGCTGGCCGATGTGCGCAAGCATATCGAAACCGCCTTCACGCTGGAGGAGACCGACTACCGCACCGGCGGCCCGGCGCGCTATTGCACCGTGCGCGAAAGCGGACGCCGCGTCGGCTTCATCTCACCGCTCAGCCATAATTTCTGCGAAAGCTGCAACCGCGTACGCCTGACCTGCACGGGCACCTTGTATATGTGCCTCGGCCAGGAAGACGCCGCCGATCTGCGCGCGCCGCTGCGCGCCAGCGAATCCAACGAACTGCTGCATCGGGCCATCGACGCGGCCATCGCCCGCAAACCCAGGGGCCATGATTTCGCCGTGGAACGCCTGGACAAGGCGGCCGTGCAGCGGCATATGAGCGTGACCGGCGGCTGATCCCCCTGCCCCACCCGGGCACGGCGTCATTCGATGACGTAGCGATGCGCGAAGCTGACGCCGTCGCTGACCGTAAGCTGCCTGAAACCAAGCAATTTGAGCAAATCGATGAAGGTGAACACATCGTCCACCGCATATTCGCGGAAAAGCTGCGAAGCCCGGGCGCGCGCCGTCAGCAGCGCCAGCAAGGCACGGGCCTGATACAAGGTGCTGAAGGCGCTGTCGTTCAGGGCGACGAGGATCAGCTTTTCCGCCTCCTCCCCCTTTGCAAACAGCACGTAATTGGGCGGAAAGGGCTGTGAAAGCTGCTCGCCGGTCAGGGCGGTGACAAAACCGATCCGCCGCCGCCGTCCCGCACCATCGAGGGTGCGGGCGCGCGATTTGTAATATTCGACCGTCACGTCTTTGGGATAATAATACCCGGCATGACGCTCGCCCGCGGCGGCGTCCATGGCCGTCCCCGCCACGGGCAACGCCAGAAGAACGGCCAGAATGAACAGTATCGTGTTTGGCATTTTCATCGCTGTTGCTCTCCCATATGATGGCCCTGCAGCATACGCGATTGCACCGGCAATCCATACCCGTTCGGGAAAAACCGGAAAATCACGCATCAGATCATGGCGGGGAGAAATCCATGAACCCGGAAAAGATCGCCTTCGTCGCCGGACGCAGCGAGAAAGCCCTGAAGGCCCTCGAAGAGGCCACGGCACGCTATGGCAATCTGCCGCCCGAGGAGGCGGATGTCATCGTCGCACTGGGTGGCGATGGCTTCATGCATCAGACCATGCATAAATACAAGAATCTGCAAAAGCCGATCTATGGCATGAACCGGGGCACGGTGGGGTTTCTGCTCAACGATTACAATCTCGACGATCTGCCGGGGCGCCTGGCCCGGGCGGTGGCGACCACCCTGCGCCCCCTGTGCATGACCAGCGTTCAGGAATCGGGTTTTGAGACGACGGCGCTGGCGATCAACGAGGTCTCCTTACTGCGCCAGACCCGGCAGATGGCCAAGATCCGCATCTCCATCGACGGCAAGGTGCGTCTGGAGGAACTGGCCTGCGACGGGGTTCTGGTGGCCACGCCGGCAGGCAGCACCGCCTACAACCTGTCGGCCCATGGCCCGATTCTGCCGCTGAATGCCGGGGTCCTGGCCCTGACCCCGATCAGCGCCTTCCGTCCGCGGCGCTGGCGCGGGGCGCTGTTGCCGCGCGATGCCGTCGTCCGCTTCGAAATTCTCGAAAACTACAAGCGCCCGGTCAGCGCCGTTGCCGACGCAACCGAGGTACGCGACGTGATCGACGTCACCGTGCGCGAGGCCGAGGATGTCGCCTTCACCATCCTCTACGATCCCGAACACAATCTGGAGGAACGGATCCTGCGCGAACAATTTCTCGACTGATGAAGCACGCAAACGAAAAACCCGCCGAAACGGCGGA
>JALXAG010000149.1 GCA_026992315.1 Sneathiellales bacterium
GGTGATTGGAGGTCGGGTTGGCGCCGTCACCGCCCCCTTCACCGATGCGGAAAAGGCCGATGTGATCATTGTCACCGGCGCCAACCCGACCTCCAATCACCCGGTGGCCGCCACCTATTTCAAACAGGCGGCCATGCGCGGCGCCAAGCTGATCGTCATGGATCCGCGCGGGCTGGAACTGGCCCCGCACGCCTTTCACATGATCCGCCATCGCCCCGGTTCGGACGTGGCGCTGCTGAATGCGATCATGCATGTGATCGTCAGCGAAAACCTGCAGGATCAGGCATATATCGACCGCTTCACCGAAGGGTTCGAAGCCCTGCGGGCCCATCTGGCCGATTACCCGCCCGAAGCCATGGAAACCCTGACCGGCATCGATGCGGCAACAATACGCGAACTCGCCCGTACCATCGCCCTGGCGGACAAGGTCATGATCTTCTGGGGCATGGGCATTTCGCAGCATGTTCACGGCACCGACAATGCCCGGTGCCTGATCTCGCTGGCGCTGATGACCGGCAATGTCGGCCGCCCCGGCACCGGGCTGCATCCGCTGCGCGGACAGAACAACGTGCAGGGCGCCTCCGATGCCGGGCTGATCCCGATGGTCTATCCGGATTACCGCCCCGTTGGCGATGCCGACAACCGCAAGCGCATGGAGGCATTCTGGAACGCGAAGCTGGATCCCGATCCGGGGCTGACGGTGGTCGAAATCATGGATGCCGCCTATAAAGGACGGATCAGGGGCATGTACATCATGGGCGAGAACCCGGCGATGTCGGATCCGAACCTGAACCATTCCCGCGCCGCCCTCGCCCGTCTCGAACATCTGGTGGTGCAGGATATCTTCCTGACCGAAACCGCCGCCTTCGCCGATGTGATCCTGCCCGCCTCCGCCTGGCCGGAAAAAACCGGCAGCGTCACCAACTCGAACCGGCAGGTGCAGATGGGCCGTCAGGCCATCGAACCGCCGGGCGATGCCCGCCAGGATCTGTGGATCGTTCAGGAAATCGCCCGCCGCCTGGGGCTGGACTGGCACTATGACGGCCCGGCAGCGGTTTTCGAAGAAATGCGTGCCGTCATGCCATCGATCCGCGGCATAAGCTGGCAGCGGCTGGAGAAGGAAGACGCCGTCACCTATCCCTGCCCCGATGAAACCAGCCCCGGCCAGGCGGTGATGTTCGCCGACGGTTTCCCCACCCCCGGCGGGCGCGGACGTTTCGTGCCCGCGGCCATCGTCCCCCCCGATGAGCGGGAGGACGACGAATATCCCTTCATCCTGACCACGGGACGGCTGCTGGAACATTGGCACACCGGCGCCATGACCCGCCGCGCCGCCGTTCTCGAAACGCTGGAGCCGGATCCGGTGGCCTTCCTCTGCCCCGCCGACCTGCAGGATATGGGGCTGGAACCCGGCGACTGGCTGCACCTGCAAAGCCGCCGCGGCGCCGTCACCGCCCGGGCGCGGATCGATTCGGGCCTGCCCAAGGGCGTGGTCTTCCTGCCCTTCTGCTATCGCGAGGCAGCAGCCAATCTGCTGACCAACGATGCGCTGGACCCTTACGGCAAGATTGCCGAGGTCAAATACTGCGCAATCCGGCTTCAGCCGGCACAAATGCCCACTTCATGAGCAACTACCGATCAATGTGATCAGATTTTGTGCACATACCGGCAGATGTTGATGCATATGCGGGTGCGAAACCCCGTGCAATGCCCCTGCGCAATGCCGTTTTCCGCCGCAATAGCGGTTCTGGCATGAAGTTTGGATAAACCAGGCCAGTTGATCGATTGGGGACCATGATCATGAATATGGAAACGGCTACCCGCGTCCTGCAGGGCGCGGACGTGTTCTTCGTGCTGATGGGCGCGATTCTGGTATTTTTCATGCACGCCGGCTTCGCCTTTCTCGAAGTCGGCACCGTACGCCACAAGAACCAGGTCAATGCCCTGGTGAAAATTCTCGTCGATTTCGGCGTATCGACACTTGCCTATTTTTTCATCGGCTATGCGGTCGCCTACGGCACCGGATTTTTCTCGTCCGCTGCCGTGATCAGCGGTCAGGCCGAAGGCAGTGCCTTCGCCCCGGCGGGTTATGATCTGGTGAAGTTCTTCTTTCTGCTGACCTTCGCCGCCGCCATACCGGCGATCGTTTCAGGCGGCATTGCCGAACGGGCGCGCTTCGTGCCGCAGGTTATCGCCACGGCACTGATCGTCGCTTTCGTCTATCCCTTTTTCGAGGGGATGGTCTGGGGTGACCGGCTGAATTATCAGGCCATGCTGACCGATCTTTTCGGTGCCCCCTTCCATGATTTCGCCGGCTCCGTCGTGGTGCATGCCGTGGGCGGATGGATCGCGCTGGGGGCCGTGATCATGCTGGGGGCGCGCCTGGGCCGTTACAAGAAGAACGGGCAGCTGGTGGGCATTCCCCCCTCCTCCATTCCCTTTCTGGCCCTCGGCGCCTGGATCCTGAGCGTCGGCTGGTTCGGCTTCAACGTCATGAGCGCCCAAAGCCTGGAAGGCATCACCGGGCTGGTGGCGATCAATTCGCTGATGGCGATGGTCGGCGGGCTGCTGGCGGCGCTGCTGGCCGGGCGCAACGATCCCGGCTTCGTCCATAACGGCGCCCTGGCAGGACTGGTGGCCGTCTGCGCCGGTTCCGACCTGTTCCACCCGCTGGGGGCCCTTGTCACCGGTGCCGTTGCCGGTGCGGGTTTCGTATGGCTGTTCCAGCTCTGCGAAAAGCGCCTGAAGCTGGACGATGTCCTCGGCGTCTGGCCGCTGCACGGACTGTGCGGCGCCTGGGGCGGTATCGCTGCCGGCATCTTCGGCCAGGAGATCTTCGGCGGGCTGGGGGGCGTCAGCTTCCTGTCGCAGCTTGTCGGCACGCTGAGCGGTGTGATCATCGCCCTGGTGGCCGGTCTGGTCATTTATGGCGGGCTGAAGGCCGCGATCGGCATCCGCCTCGGCGAGGAGGAAGAATTCCGCGGCGCCGATCTCAGCATCCACAAGATCAGCGCCACACCGGAATCCGATCTCGCCGCCCGCTGAGCGGGCAGCCCTGTTTGCACAAATCCACCCCCGCCACAGTGTGGCGGGGGTTTTCGCATCCCCTTTCCCCTCCGTTCCCAGCGCTTCAAGGGGGTGAAATTCCCTGCCTCGTTCCCCATATAATGGTAGAGCAATGCCGATTTCGGATCGGCCGCGCCACCACCAAACGCACCCGATCCGGACGGCAGCACCACCGCAAGGGGGAAGCGCCATGACGGATTTCAGCGAACAACGCAAACAGATGGTCATCCAGCATGTCTATGCCAGGGGCATACGCGATCCCCTGGTGCTGGCAGCGATGTCCGATATCCCGCGTGAGCTTTTCGTTCCCGAGGAGCTGAAGGCGATCGCCTATGAAGACAGCCCCCTGCCGATAGCGGGCGGCCAGACCATCTCCCAGCCCTATATCGTCGCCTACATGGCCGAGGCCCTGGCCCTGCATGGCGGGGAGAAGGTACTGGAAATCGGCGCCGGATCGGGCTATGCCGCCGCCATTCTCAGCCGTATCGCCAGCGAAATCTATGCCATCGAACGGATCGAGGAACTGGCGGAAACCGCCCGCAGGAACCTCAAGGCCGCCGGTATCGGCAATGTCCACATCATTCATGACGACGGCAGCAAGGGCCTGCCCGATCATGCCCCATACGACGCCATTCTGGTATCGGCGGGCGCCCCGGAAATCCCCGAATCGCTGAAACGGCAACTGGCCGTCGGCGGGCGGCTGGTCATCCCCGTCGGCGCCGATCCGCGCGTGCAGGAGCTGGTGCGCATCACCCGGCGCGACGAAACCCGCTTCGACCGCGAGGACCTTGCCGATGTCCGCTTCGTGCCGCTGATCGGCGAAGAGGGATGGGAGGTCGAGACCCCCTCCCCCGACAGCCGCCGGGGGCGGGTGATTGAAACCCGCCCCCGAACCAGCGAACATCTTCCGGCGCTGATTTCCCGCCATGGAACGATCTTCGAAACCGTCGAGGAGGCGGATCTTGACGGGCTGATCGAGCGGGCAGGAAAGGCACGGATCGTCCTGATCGGCGAGGCCAGCCACGGCACCAGCGAATTCTACCGCCTGCGCGAACGCATCACCCGCCGCCTGATCGAGGAAAAGGATTTCAACATCGTCTGTGCCGAGGCCGATTGGCCCGACGCCGCGCGGATCGACCATTATGTCCGTCACCGCGACGTACCGTCCTCGGAATGGACGGCCTTTTCCCGCTTTCCGACCTGGATGTGGCGCAACGAGGAGGTGCGCGCCTTCGTCGACTGGCTACATGAACGCAATGCCGCCCTCCCGGCAAAACAGCGCACCGGCTTTTACGGGCTCGATCTTTACAGCCTGTATATTTCAGCGCGGCGTGTCATCGAATATCTCGACGGCATCGACCCTGATCTGGCGATGATCGCCCGTCAGCGTTACGCCTGTCTCAGCCCCTGGGAAGCCGATCCCGCCGCCTATGGCCATGCGGCGCTGACCGGCGCCTACCGCAGTTGCGAGGACGATGTGGTGCGCATGCTGGCCGATCTGCACGCCAAGCGCAGCGAATTTCTGCAAAAGCAAATGCCTGACGGCGAACATTTCCTCGATGCCGAGCAGAATGCGCGCCTCGTCGCCAATGCCGAGCGATATTACCGGATCATGTATTACGGTTCCCGCGCGTCGTGGAATCTGCGCGACAGCCATATGTTCGATACGCTGAAAGCGCTGCTGGACTTCCATGGCCCCCGCTCCAGGGCCGTGATCTGGGCGCATAATTCCCATATCGGCGATGCCCGGGCCACGGAAATGTCCGCCCGCGGCGAACACAATATCGGCCAGCTCTGCCGGCAGGGATTCCCCGGGCAAAGCTATCATATCGGCTTCGGCACCGATCACGGCACGGTCGCCGCCGCCAGCGAGTGGGACGGACCGATGCAGATCAAGCAGGTGCGCCCCTCGCATCCGCAAAGCTATGAACGCCAGTTCCATCTGAGCAACGCTCCGGGGCTGATCCTGCCCTTATCCGCCGCACATGGCGCGGAAATGGCCGAAGAATTGTCCAAACCGCGCCTGGAACGGGCTATCGGCGTCATTTACCGCCCGGAGACCGAGCTCGCCAGCCATTATTTCGAAGCCCGGCTGCCGGAACAGTTCGATGAATATATCTGGATCGACCGCACCAGCGCCGTAACCCCGCTGCCATCCGGCC
>JALXAG010000150.1 GCA_026992315.1 Sneathiellales bacterium
AATGAAGATCTTGCCATCGCCGATCCGCCCCGTGCGGGCGGCCTGGGTAATGGCTTCCACCGCCGCTTCGACGCGCTCGTCGTCGAGGACGATCTCGATTTTGACCTTGGGCAGGAAATCGACGACATATTCCGCCCCGCGGTACAATTCCGTATGTCCCTTCTGGCGGCCGAAGCCCTTGGCCTCGGTCACGGTGATGCCCTGAAGGCCGACCTCATGAAGGGCTTCCTTCACTTCATCCAATTTGAAGGGTTTGATGATCGCTTCAATCTTTTTCATTCTTCACCGTTCCGCCCAACTTGTTGCAATACCGGCTACCTATACCTGTTTGCCGGGGTGGGGCGCAATCACCGATCGCGCCTGCGACTATCTTTCACGCATGCCATAGCACGCATCGTGCCAGTTTCCCGTTTTGCCGGAACGCCGGGCATTCTGCGGTTATTCTGGTCAGTCAGAAAGAAAATACCTGTTTTGTACTGTTGTCATACACATGGATATGATTAAAAAATATGCAAAGTGATAAAAGATTAATCACGAAAAGGGATGACGTATCGTGGTCCGATGCGATCTCCCGCAAGGCGTCAGTCCCGGCCATGACCTTGGTCCTGGTGTATCGGTCGGCCCGTGACAGCGCCTCTATCGGGAAGTTTCTTGGTCGCCATCCGCATGGCCCAGCGCGTGGGAAAGCTCGGCGGCGCGGGCGCGCACCAGGCAGCAGATCCGTTCGATCTCGTCCCGATTCATCCGTGCCGTCGGCCCCGAGACCGAAATACCCGCCACCACCTCGCCAAAGGCATTGAACACTGGCGCCGCCACGCAGCGCATCCCGGGGCTTTTTTCCTCGTCGTCAAGGGCGTAGCCCTGTGCACGGATGCGTGCAAGCTCGGCGCGCAGGGCGTTGTGCTCGCAGATGGTCTTGTCGGTAAAGCGGATGAGCGGGGTGCGGGCGATGTAGCGCTCTACCTCTGCCTCGTCCATCGCCGCCAGCAGGGCCTTGCCGATGCCCGAGGCATACATGGGACTGAGCGTGCCGGGCGGAAAGAAGGCGCGAATCGCCTCGTGGGTCTCGACCTGGCTGAGAAACAATACCTCGCCGCGGTTCTCCACGCCCAGATTGGCGGTCTCGCCTGTCTCCTGCATCAGGGCGCGCATGTGCGGGCGGGCGCGCTCGATTATGCCGGTGTGGCGCAGAAAGGCGTTGCCGGTGCGAAAGGCAGCGGGGCCGACGTGCCAGGTCTGACTGACCGTATCCATCTCCAGCATGCCCCGCGTGGCAAAGGTCGAGAGGATCCGATAGGTGGTTGCCGGTGCGATACCCAGCGCCCCGGCGATTTCGGTCAGGGTCTGTCCGCCCGCCTCCGATACATGTATCAGCACGTCCAGCGCCCGTTCCAGCGACTGGATCCGCGCGCTTCCCTTATCGTCGAATGCCCTGGGACGCCCGCGCAGTCTTTTTTGTTCCACCATGGGTTCCTCATTCTGAAAAAGAACAACTAACTGATTACACTTGTATTTTCGTTATTTCAACGAAAATGAAAAACTTTTTCAAAAAAATGGCGCCTGGCGGGCAGGCGCGTTACACTACCGGAAACCTTACATGAGAGAGGCCCATGACCTACCAGAATCCGGTCTTCATCCCCGGTCCGACCAACATGCCCGAGGTCCTGCGCCGCGCGGTTGACATGCCCACCATGGACCACCGTTCGGCGGCCTTTGCCGAGATCCTGCAGCCTGCGCTCGCCGGGGTGAAGCAGGTGCTCAGGACCGAAACCGGCGAAGTGTTCCTGTTTCCCTCCACCGGTACCGGCGGCTGGGAAACGGCGATTTCCAACACACTGAATGCGGGGGATACGGTGCTGGCCGCACGTAACGGCATGTTTTCCCACAAATGGATCGATATGTGCCGGCGTCACGGGCTCAATGTGGTGCAGGTGGATGTGCCCTGGGGCGAAGGCATCCCGGCCGCGCGCTTCGAGGAGATCCTGACCGGCGACAGAAGCCACGAAATCAAGGCCGTGCTGGCCACCCACAACGAAACCGCGACCGGCGTGGTCAGCGATATTGCCGCCGTGCGCGCGGCGATGGATGCGGCCGCCCATCCGGCCCTTTTGCTGGTCGACGGGGTCAGTTCGATCGGCAGCATGGATTTCCAGATGGACGCCTGGGGCGTCGACGTGGCGGTGACCGGCAGCCAGAAGGGCTTCATGCTGCCCGCCGGGCTGGCGATTGTCGGCTTTAGCCAGAAGGCGCTGGAAATGGTCGAGGCCGCAGCCCTGCCGCGCACCTATTTCGACATCCGCGACATGCGCGGCGCCTACCCTTCCAGCGGCTTTCCCTATACGCCGCCGGTGGGGCTGATCAACGGGCTGAAGGTAGCGAGTGAAATGCTCCTCGCCGAAGGGCTTGCCGCGGTTTTTGCCCGTCATGCCCGTATTGCCGAGGGTGTGCGCCGGGGGGTGGCGGCCTGGGGCATGACACTGTGCGCGCGCCGGCCGGAGCTTTATTCGAACTCGGTCAGCGCCATTCTCACCCCCGAGGGCTTTGACGCAAACGCCTTGGTGGCCCACGCCGCCAGCCGCTATGGCGTCGCCTATGGGGCGGGGTTGGGCGATGTGGCGGGCAAGCTGTTTCGCATCGGCCACCTGGGAATGCTCAGCGAGGCGCAGGCGCTGCTGGGCCTGGCCGTGGCGGAAATGGCCATGGCCGACATGGGCCTGGCCGTGCCGATGGGTGCGGGCGTGGCTGCGGCGCAGGCGTTTTACAGGAGTGAAGGATGAAAATACCCACTTATGACGACATGCTGGCGGCGCGCGAGCGCATCGCGCCGTACATCCACCGCACCCCGGTGCTGACATCGTCCTTGCTGAACGATCTCACCGGGGCCGAGCTGTTCTTCAAATGCGAGAACTTCCAGAAGGCCGGCGCCTTCAAGGTGCGCGGGGCCTGTAACGCGGTATTCGGCCTCACTGGGGACATGCTGGAAAAGGGCGTGGCGACGCACAGCTCCGGCAACCACGCGCTGAGCCTTTCCTATGCCGCCGGGCGCCGGGGCATTCCCTGCCACGTGGTCATGCCGCGCACTGCGCCCCAGGCCAAGAAGGATGCGGTGATCGGTTATGGCGGTACCATCACCGAATGCGAGCCTTCCACCTCGTCGCGCGAGGAAGTCTTTGCCGAGGTGCATGCGCGCACCGGCGCCGATTTCGTTCACCCCTATAACGATCCGCGCGTCGTTGCCGGGCAGGGCACCTGTAGCGCCGAGCTGATCGAACAGGTCGGGGATCTGGATGCGGTGGTGGCGCCGATCGGCGGCGGCGGCATGATCTCGGGCACCTGCCTGACGCTGAGCCATGATGCGCCGGATATACGCATATATGCCGCCGAACCCGAACAGGCCGACGATGCCGCCCGCAGCTTCCGCGCCGGTCACATCATTGCCGATGACGCGCCTGAGACCGTGGCCGACGGGCTGAAAGTGCCCTTGAAAGAGCTGACCTGGCATTTCGTGAAGAATCACGTGACCGATATCTTCACCGCGTCCGAACAGGAAATCATCGACGCGATGAGGCTGATCTGGAAGCGGATGAAGATTGTCATGGAGCCATCGAGCGCCGTGCCGCTGGCGACGATCCTGAAGAATCCCGAAGTCTTTGCCGGCAAGCGCGTCGGCGTCATCATCACCGGCGGCAATGTCGATCTCGATGCGCTGCCCTGGATGGAGTGAAATCATGAAAGACCTGAATTTCGACGAATACGACGTGGGTTTTGACATCCCCGCCAAGCCGGGCATGGACGAGGCGGATATCCAGACCCCCTGTCTGGTGCTGGACCTCGATGCGCTGGAGCGCAACATCGTCCGGATGCGCGACCGTGCCGCCGAGATGGGCGTGCGTCATCGGGCCCACGCCAAGATGCACAAGTCCCTCGACGTGGCGAAACTGCAGGAAGAGATGGGCGACAGCGTCGGCGTCTGCTGCCAGAAGGTGAGCGAGGCCGAGGTTTTCGTGCGCGGGGGCATCCGCGACGTGATGGTGTCCAACCAGGTGCGCGATCCGGCCAAGATCGACCGGCTGGCGCAATTGCCCAGGAAGGCTCCTGAAGGCCAAGCGCGGGTGCTGGTCTGCGTCGACGATCCCGAGAATGTGGCCGAACTGTCTGCCGCGGCCCAAAAGCATGGAACGACCATCGAGGCGCTGGTGGAGATCGACTGCGGCGCCGGGCGCTGCGGTGTCACCACCAGCCAGGATGTGGTCAACATCGCCAAGCTGATCGACGCCGCCCCGGGGCTGAAATTCGCCGGCATTCAGGCCTATCAGGGCGCCATGCAGCATCTCGACCTCTATGAGGAGCGCAAGGCCAAGATCGACATCGCCGTGGAGATGGTGCGCGATGCGGTGCAGGCGCTGAAGGCGCAGGGGCTCGAATGCGACATTGTCGGCGGCGGCGGTACCGGCTCTTATTATTTCGAGGGCAATTCCGGCGTCTATAACGAGCTGCAGTGCGGCTCCTACGCCTTCATGGATGCCGATTACGGCCGCATTCTCGACAAGAACGGCAAGCGCATCGACGAAGAGGAATGGGAAAATGCCATGTTCCTGCTGACCTCGGTGATGAGCCATGTCAAGCCTGATAAGGCAATCGTGGATGCGGGGCTGAAGGCCCAGTCGGTCGATAGCGGTCTGCCGGTGGTGTTTCGCGGCCCCGAAGGGGTGAAATATGTCAAATGTTCGGATGAGCACGGCGTGGTCGAAGACCCTAATGGCGTGCTGAAGGTGGGTGACAAGCTGCGCCTGGTACCGGGCCACTGCGACCCCACCGCCAATGTGCACGACTGGTATGTGGGGGTGCGCGGCGGCAAGGTCGAGACGGTCTGGCCGGTCTCGGCCCGCGGCAAGGCATATTGAAAACCTGCTCTCCGGGGCCTGTGGCCCGCTTCATGAGGAGAGGCCGCAGGGCCTGTGAGGCGATGAAAGGAACATCATGATTATCGTACCCGAGAAAGATATTGCCGGCCTGATCGATCGTGCGGAAAGCTTCGATGCGGTTGAGGCCGTCTTCGCCGCCATGGCTGCCGGCGATGCTTATAATTTCCCGGTCATTCGCGAGGCCATCGGCCATGCGGACGCGCTTTACGGCTTCAAGTCCGGCTTTGACCGCAAGTCGCTGGCATTGGGGCTCAAGTCTGGCGGGTACTGGCCCGGAAATGAGGCCAGGGGCCTGACCAATCACCAATCCACCGTGGTGCTGTTCGATGCCGATACCGGCCGGGTCAGGGCGCTGGTGGGGGGTAATCTGCTCACTGCCCTGCGTACGGCTGCCGCTTCGGCGGTGTCGATCAAGTATCTTGCTCCCAGGGGTGCCAGGGTATTGGGGATGATCGGCGCCGGGCACCAGTCGGCCTTCCAGATGCGCGCTGCGGCCGATGTGGGCGATTTCGAGCGCGTGATCGGCTGGAACCACAACCCGGAGAGGATCGGCCGGCTCGAGGAGACCGCCGCCGAGATCGGCCTGCCGTTCGAGCAGGTCCCGCTGGAGCGGCTGGGTGAAGAGGCCGATGTGATTATTTCGATCGCCTCCGCCTTTGCACCGTTGCTGATGGACGCGCATGTGAAGGGCCCTACCCATATCGCCTGCATGGGCACCGACACCAGCGGCAAGCAGGAGGTCGAGGCGGCACTGGTTGCACGTGCGCGTCTGTTCACCGATGAAATCGCCCAGTCGATCAGCATCGGCGAATGCCAGCACGCCATTGCCGAGGGGCTTGTCAGCGAAAGCGATATCACCGAGATCGGCGCGGTGATCAACGGCACCCGCCCGGGACGGACAGGGGACGAGATCACCCTGTTTGACGGCACCGGAGTCGGCCTGCAGGATCTGGCCGTGGCCTCGCGCGTGGTCGAACTGGCACAGGCAAAGGGCGTGGCGATGGAGGTGGATTTTTAAGCGGAGCCTTTTTCCCCGGGCTCACCATTATCGGGCCGGTCCCCGCACCGAACCCTGTACCATGTCCGCGTCGCCCGCGGCATGATCATCTTGCAAGAAATTACTTCTCAACTATGGTCCTGATCACAATTATTATCGGGTAGGATAGTTTGAGTCCCCAACATGGGGTCCGGTATGAGGGCGGGCGGCGGCGAAGCGGGAGAACGGCGGTGAAGAAGGCAAACGACATCTTGTCATCCTACGGCACGACGATTTTTGAAGTCATGAGCCGTCTGGCCGTGGAACAGGGGGCAATCAATCTCGGCCAGGGTTTTCCCGATGAAGACGGGCCGGAGGATGTGCGCCGCCGCGCCGCCGAGGCCCTGATGACCGAAAGCAACCAGTATCCCTCGATGTGGGGGGTGCCGGCGCTGCGTCAGGCCGTTGCCCGCCATGACCGGCATTTTTATGGCATCGGTCTGGACTGGCAGACCCAGGTGATGGTGACTTCGGGCGCGACGGAGGCGCTGACGGCATCGATCCTCGCCCTCGTCAATCCCGGCGATGAGGTGGTTCTGTTCGAGCCGCTTTACGACAGCTATCTGCCGATCGTCCGTCTGGCCGGGGCGGTGCCGCGTCTGGTGCGGCTGGATCCGCCGCATTGGCGCATCGATCCCGAAAGCCTTGCCGCCGCCTTCAGCGACCGGACCAAGCTGATTCTGTTCAACACGCCGATGAACCCGACGGGCAAGGTCTTCACCCGGGAGGAGCTGGAACTGATCGCCTCTTTGCTGCGCCGCTATGATTGCTATGCCATCTGCGACGAGGTCTACGAGCATCTGATCTTCGATGACAGAAAGCACATTCCGCTGATGACCCTGCCCGGCATGGCGGAACGCTGTGTTCGCATCGCCTCGGCCGGGAAGACCTTTTCGCTGACCGGGTGGAAGGTCGGCTATATTTCCGGGGCGGCCGACATGCTTTCGGTAATCGCGAAGGCCCATCAGTTCCTGACCTTCACCACGCCGCCGAATCTGCAGCACGCCGTTGCCTATGGCCTGGCCAAGCCGGATTCCTATTTTGACGGCCTGTCGCGATCCTTCGCCGAACGGCGCGATTTCTTTGCCGGGGGGCTCGGCGATATCGGTTTTGGCGTTTCTCCCTGCGGCGGCACCTATTTCCTGATTGCCGATTACCGCCCCCTGGGGATCGACCTTCCGGCCGGGGAATTCTGCCGTCTGCTGATCGAACAGGCCGGGGTGGCGGTCATTCCGGTTTCGGCCTTCTATGCCGGGGAAGGGCAGGGCGGGCCGACGGATCATTATGTACGGTTCTGCTTCTGCAAGCGCCGCGAGGTTCTGGAAGACGCCCTGTCGCGCCTGCGGCGTTTTGCCGGACAATGCCGCCGCCGGGCCGTCGGGTAGTTTCCTGGGAGAAGCGGCCGCTAATTTTCTTGACCGTCCTGTGCGGGGCGGTTAAAAGACGCCTCACCGTGGCGAGCGTAGCTCAGTTGGTTAGAGCGCCTGGTTGTGGTCCAGGAGGTCGCCGGTTCGAATCCGGTCGCTCGCCCCACCCGCCTTATATTTTCCCCTTTTGAGTGTTTTCTCTCTTTTGAGGTTTCCCGGCTTGCGACCTGCCGGCTGTCAGCCTGGCGAAATCCGCCGGATCGCAGTTGCCGCCGGAGGCCACGACAACGCTTGTCCGCCCCCTGGGGTCGCATTTGCCCGCAAGGACGGCGGCCAGCGCCACGGCGCCGCCCGGTTCGATGACGATTTTGAAATGTTCGAAGGCCGTGCGCATGGCGGCGGTCACCTCCTCATCGCTGAGCGCGAAGGCCGCCGCCGCATGCCGGGCCAGAATGGGATAGGTCAGATCCCCGGTGCACGGCGTCATGATGGCATCGCAGATCGAACCGTCGATGCGGCTGTTGCCGCGCCTTTTTCCTTCGCGAAGCGAACGGGCGAGATCGTCGAAACCCTCCGGTTCGGCGCCGTAAATGCGGGTCGTCGGCGAACGGTCGGCGAATGCCAGGGCAATGCCCGCCAGCAGGCCGCCGCCGCCGCAGGGGGCGATGACCTGATCGATTTCCGCCCCGGCTTCCCCGGCCTGATCGAGAATTTCCAAAGCCGTGCTTCCCTGGCCGGCAATGACGAAACGGTCGTCGTAAGGGCGCACGAGGGTGCCGCCATGTTCACGCAGATAGGCTTCGCCGATATCCTCCCGCCGTTGTTTGCGCCGGTCATAGAGCACCACCTCGGCGCCAAGGGCACGGGTGTTTTCCCTTTTTATCCGCGGCGCGTCTTCAGGCATGATGATGATCGCCCCGATTCCCAGCATGCGCGCCGCCATGGCCACCCCCTGGGCATGATTGCCCGATGAATAGGCGACGACCCCGGCCGCCCTTGCCTGTTCGGGGATGCGCGAAATGCGGTTATATGCGCCGCGCAGCTTGAAGGAGCCGGTGATCTGCAGGCATTCGGCCTTGAGCAGCAGCCTGCCGCCAAGGCGTTCGTTCAGCAGCGGCGATTCCAGCAACGGCGTCCGGCGGACGACGCCTTTCAGCCGTTCTCCCGCCGCGATCACATCGCCGATATCCGGTATCTTGCCGGTTTCGCCGGCATCAGTGGCGGGAGAGGAAGTCATCGATCGCCCTGACGGATTCAGGTTCGCTCAGATCCGGTACATGGCCGCGATTGGGGATGTCGACAATCTCGATGCCGGGGTGAAGCTGACGCATGCGCGCCACCGTTTCTTCGGACAACACGTCCGACAGGGCGCCGCGAAGGCAAAGGATCGGGATATCCTTCAGCATGGCGAACATGGCCCACAGATCGGGCGTATCCCCGGATTCGGCCTGTTCGCGCAGGGCATCGGCCAGTTTCAGATCGTAATTCAGGCGCAGGTCGCCGCTGTCTTCATCGCGGACGAAGGTGGAACGGGCCATCTGCAGCCAGTCCCGATCGGTGTAATCGGGATATGCGGCGGAAAACATCGCCTTTTGGGCCGCTGCCGCATCCTCCCAACTGGCGAAGCGGCGGTCGCGGCCGACATATTCCATGATCCGGTCCCGCCCCTCGGCGGAGACTTCCGGCCCGATATCGTTGAGGATGATCGCCGCGACCTTCTCCGGCATCATGGCGCCGATCGCCATGGAGATGAGCCCACCCAGCGATGTGCCGAGAAACACGGCGCGCCGCAGGCCGAGATGATCCATCAATGCCAGGGCATCCTGCATATAAATTGGCGGCGCGTAGTGGCGGTAATCGGGATCGCGGTCCGATTTGCCGCGGCCGCGGTAATCCATGCAGATGACCCGGCGCCCCGGGCTCAAGCGTTTCGCCAGGTCATGAAAATCATGCGTGTTGCGTGTCAGGCCGCTGAGGCAGAGCAGGGGCGGGTGCTGCTGATCCTCCTGCCCCGGATAATCCCGGTAATAGAGCTTCAGCCCGTCTTCGCTGGTGAAGAAGCCTTCATTATAGCCTGTATCCGTCATGTCCCGCCCATGTGCTGATTGTCCTATCCGACAATATCGGGCAAAGGATGCAAACTGTCGATCATGATATCGGGTGTTGCGGGGATTTTTTCCGCCGCCTGCCCGAAACGGTTGATCCAGACGACCTTGTAGCCAAAGGCCTTGGCGGCATGGGCATCCCAGCCGTTGGAGGACTGGAAGGACATGCGCTCCTTGGGCAGGCCGAAAGCCTTGACCGGCAATTCATAGACCGAGGGATGCGGTTTGTAGATGCCGAGTTCTTCGATCGAGAAAACCCCGTCCAGCAGCTCGGCAATGCCGGCGTTCTCCACCGCCGAACGCAGCATGTCGGGGCTGCCGTTGGAGAGAATGGCGGTTTTCTTGCCCTGATCCTTCAGCGCCTGCAGGACCTCCTTGACTTCCGGATAGGCGGAAAGGGTGGAATACAGATCCATCAGCCTTTCCCGCAGCCCCGGGTCCTTCATGTTCAGGCTTTCCAGGGCGAAATCGAGCGCATCGCCCGTGACCGACCAGAAATCGCGATGCTGTCCCATCAAGGAGCGCAGCCAGGTATACTGCAACTGTTTCAGGCGCCAGATTCCGGCGAGTTTTTCCCAGTCAGCGCCGATATCGGCCGCGCAGGCCGCGGCGGCGGCATTGACGTCGAACAGGGTGCCATAGGCATCGAAAACGCAGCCTTCGATATTGTCCAGTTTGCCGGGGATGGTCGTTTGATCGGTCATCGGCGCCTCTTTGATTCCATGCTTTTGCCGCGTCAGGGCGCCGCCGGAACCGGGCGCGCTAACAGCCGCTGCAGCCACTGACGGCACCGGATGCGCCGCCTTGTTCATTTTCTGGAACATAAATTCCATTATCGCCGAGATCAAGAGCGAGGCGCAATTCCGTATTCTGCTGCTCCGGCTGCAGGCGGCTGCGGTAGATCTGAAGGTTTTCAAGCACCCGTTGCACGTAATTGCGGGTTTCGGAATAGGGAATCATTTCGATCCAGTCGACCGGGTCGACGCCCGCACGGCGCGGATCGCCCCAGTCGCGGATCCACCGTTTGACATTGGCGCTGCCGGCATTGTAGGCGGCAATGGCCAGAATGTAGGAACCGTCGAATTTGTCCAGCAGTTCGGCCAGATAGGCCGCGCCCAGGGTGACGTTGTACATCGGATCCTGGGTCAGTTGCCATTTGCGGTAGGGCAAGCGGTTCTTGCGGGCCACGTGGCGTGCCGTGCGCGGCATCAGCTGCATCAGGCCGCGCGCGCCGGCGGCGCTGACGGCTTCGCGGTCATAAGCGCTTTCCTGGCGGATGACGGCATGCAGCAGGGCCGTTTCGACCGGCACCGGCGGCAGCAGGGAGGAATCGAGCAGCGGATAGGCATCCTCTGGCAGCAGATAGCCATGGCGGGCGGATTCCTTGGCGGCCATCAGGGCGATATCCTTGCGCCCCATGCGCCGCGCCGCAGCGGCGATCATTGCATGTTCCTTTGCCGTGTCTGCCTGGCGGATCATATGGCGGAAGAACAGGCGAAGGCCGCCCCATTGGCGCAGTTCGGCCAGAATGCGCGTGGCCTTGAGAAAATCCCGCGCGATAAAGGCATCGAATGAGCGTTCATCGAAACGGATGCGCGGCAGCGGCGGCGATGACCGGCGTCCCAGACGGGCGGCGGCAAGCTGGCCGTAAAAGGTGGTGGGATATGTGCCGGCCCGTTCGTACCAGATTTTTGCTTCCTCTGCGCGGCCGAGGCTGCGGAAGGCTTCCGCCGTCCAGAAAGCGGCGCGGCTTTTGCTGATCGGATAGCGCACCGCCTTGTACAGCTTCTGGAAGTGATGCAGGGCGATTTTGCCGTCGCCGAGAAAGCGCAGGGCGATCCACCCGGCGAGGAATTCGGCCTCCGCAAAAGAGGAGGAAACGGTCAGGCCGTGGTTGCTGGCAATCCTGTAGGCATCGCTGATATAGCCCTTGGCAAGCAGCTTGCGGGCCTGAAAGCCCTGTTCGATCCACCATTTCTGCGCCTGAACGGTCGGGCGGGGGATGGTCAGCAGCAGGGCCTGCGCCTCGTCGTGGCGGCGTTTCTTGCGCCGCCATTTGACGCGCTCGTAAACCAGGCCGGGATCGTTGCGCCATTTTTCCGGAATGCGGGCGATGGCGGCATCGACCCCGCCCTGACGGGCAGCCAGGCGGATGCGGGCATCGGCGATGCGCCGCTGCAGGTCATCGACGCGGGGCAGCATGCGGCGGGCGGCGCGATAGCTGCGGCCCCAGATCAGGCGATCCAGACGGGCCACATGATCTTCGGGCAGCAGCAGGGATTTGTGCTTGCGCAGGAAGGCGCGTTCCTGGCGGGCGGAAAATTCCCCGTGGATCCAGGCATAGCGCAGACGGGTTCGCGCCTCCTCCTCGCGTCCGGCCGCCAGCAGCAATTCGCCGTAACGGACCATGCCGCCGGTGGTTGAAGGCGGATTGTCCGCAAACCAGGCCAGGGCCTGTTCGTCGCCGTAATCCTCAGGCATGGCCGCTTCCGCCCGGCGCAGCAGGGTGGTGCGTCCGGGCCAGTCGGGGCGACGGGCCAGCAGGGCATTGATTTCCCCGAAACTGCCGCCGCCAGGCTGGCGGTATAACAGCCAGCGCAGGACATCGGCGCTCAGCGGATCGGCGATGGCCGCGATTTCCGCACGCAGAAGGGCGAAACGTCCCCGGCGCATGGCTGATAGCGCCCGGGCGATCTTCTGTGCCTTGGCCTCGCTCAGCAGTCGCGGCAGGTCATAGGTGCTGATGGCGCGTATATCCGCCGGGCGAGGGCGCGGCAGAATACTGACCCGCCCGCCACGGCGCAGGGATGCCGGGGCGATCACTATATCGGCCGCCGCGTCGGCTGCTGCCGGGGGGCGTCTTCCCGCCGGCGTATCCGCATGCGCACCGCTCAGCGATGGCGGGCGCGGCTGCGGTTTCGGCGCTGCCTGCACATGGGCGGCGGCAAGGGCGAAAACGCCTGCCAGCGCCAGCAGGGCGGCATATGTTCTGTGGCCGATGACGATCACGCCATCCCCTCCGTTACGGTTGCCGGGTTCCCGGACCCGAAGCCAGCATAACACAACGAGCGTGCTCATGTGTCTGCACAGCTCCCGTCAAGGTTGCCATTATGCCATGGCGCAGGTAAAGAGGCCCTTAATCATATGTCTTCATATCCGGGTCTGCTTGCCGGGGCCGGCCGTCATGGGTACAGTGGCGGCGTGCGAATTCGGCAGGCGGTCGTGGCCGCCGTTCGTGTGTCTGCCACGCGGCTGGGTGTTCAATTTTTCGTGATGTCGCGATGACCGGGTGCAGGGCAACGGCTTATCCGCGGTTCATATTGGGGAAGTGCAATGTTCAAAGGTTCGATTCCGGCGCTGATCACGCCGTTCAGGGGGGGGGAGATCGACGAGACGGCGCTTGCCGGTCTGGTGGATTGGCAGATCAATGACGGTTCCTCCGCCATCGTGCCCGTCGGCACCACGGGCGAATCGCCGACATTGGATCATGACGAACATATCCGCGTCGTGGAAATCTGCGTCGAGGCGGCGGCAGGGCGGGTGCCGATCATTGCCGGGGCCGGCTCCAATTCCACGGCCGAGGCGGTTTCTCTGGCGCAGCGGGCCGAAAAGGCCGGCGCCGATGCCGTGCTGGTGGTCACCCCTTATTACAACAAGCCGACGCAGGCGGGGATGTACGCCCATTTCAAGGCCGTCAACGATGCGATCGGCATTCCGATCATCATCTACAATATTCCCGGGCGCAGCATCGTCGATATGTCGGTGGAGACCATGAAGCGCCTGTTCGAACTGAAGAACATTGTCGGCGTCAAGGATGCAACGGGCGATGTGTTGCGCACGACCCTGCAGCGTCTGGCCATGGGCAAGGACTTCTGCCAGCTTTCCGGTTCCGACGAACTGGCACTGGGGCAGATGGCCCATGGCATGGCCGGCTGCATCTCGGTCACCGCCAATGTCGCGCCGCTGTTATGCGCGGAATTTCAGGATGCCTGCGCCAGCGGCAATTTCGAGCGGGCGCGCGAACTGAACGACCTGCTGACGCCGCTGCATCTGGCCATGTTCTGCGAGGCCAGCCCGGCCCCGGTGAAATACGGCGTCAGCCTGCTGGGCAAGTGCCTGGCCGATGTGCGCCTGCCGATCGTGCCCCTGTCGGACGAAGGGCGCAGAACGGTCGAGGAGGCGATGCAGGCCGCGGGGCTGATCTGATCCGATGACCGGCACCCTGATCGCGGAGAACCGCAAGGCCCGCCACAATTACTTTATCGAGGACACGATCGAGGCAGGGCTGGTTCTGACGGGCACAGAGGTGAAATCCCTCCGCGCCGGGCGGGCCAATATCGCGGAGGCCTATGTCGCCCCCAATAACGGCGAGCTGGAGCTGGTGAATGCCCATTTCGCCGAATACAAGCAGGGCAACCGCTTTAATCACGATCCGCGGCGTCCGCGCAAGCTGCTGCTGAAACGGCGCGAGATCAACAAGCTGCTTGGCAGCGTTCAGCGCGCGGGTGTAACCTTGGTTCCGCTGAAGCTGTATTTCAACGAGCGCGGCTATGCCAAGCTGCTGGTCGGCATAGCCGTGGGCAAGAAACAGCACGACAAGCGTCAGACGATCAAGGAACGCGACTGGAAGCGCGAAAAGGCGCGGCTGATGAAACACCATCGCTGAGTACGCCTCTGACGCAGAAGCGGCCGCAAGCAGGGCAAGGGCAGAGATGGGCGAGGATAAAGACAGGCCCGTTCAGGGCCTCCGCGACAAGCTGATCGGCATCAAACAGCGCTGGGCGCGGGAAGGCCGGCTGCTGACGGGCAAAACAGGCAGGGACCGTCTGCCGCCGGGGCAACGACTGGTTGCTGGAAGGCCGGTACTGGATCTCGGGATTCAACCCGATATTGCGCCGGAGCATTGGCGCCTGCGCATCGACGGGCTGGTGCAGACGCCGCTGACGCTGGACTGGCGGGCCTTTCGGGGGCTGGAGCAGGTCGAACGGGTCAGCGATATCCACTGTGTGACGAGCTGGTCGCGCTACGACAACCGCTGGGGCGGGGTGGCGGCGAGAACGATCCTCGAATTGGCGGCCCCTTTGTCCGAGGCCCGTTTTGCCGTTCTGCATTCGGAGGACGGCTATACCACCAATCTGCCCCTTTCCGTGCTGCTGGATGACGATGTGCTGCTGGCCCATAGCTGGGACGGGGCACCGCTGGAACGCGAACACGGCGCGCCGGTGCGTCTGGTGGTGCCGAAGCGTTATTTCTGGAAAAGCGCCAAATGGCTGACGCGGATCGAATTGCTCGACCGTGACCGTCCCGGATTCTGGGAGACGCGCGGCTATCATAATGAAGGCGATCCCTGGAAGGAGGAACGCTACGGCTGGTAGCGCATGGCCGCTTCGATCACGGCGGTGAGGGCTTTCTTGTCTATCCGCCCGGTATTCTGATTGTAGCGCGAGCAATGATAGCTTGCGAACAATCCGATGCCCGGGGCCGGATCGTACCGGGCGCCATGGGCGAAAGGATATTCGCTTCCGTTCAGCTTCATGGCCGCCAAGACGGCCTCATGCGCGACGCGCCCCAGGGCGAGAATGGCGCCGGGGGCGGGCAGTTCGCCGATCTCCCGGACGAGATGGGGCCGGCAGTTGGCGATTTCCGCTGCCCGTGGCCGGTTTTCGGGCGGCAGGCATTTTACCGCATTGGTAATCCGCCAGCGGGGCGGCTGCAGCCCGTCATTCCTCAGCCGGGCGGCGGCATCGTTCAGGGCGGCGAACAGCAGATCCCCCGATGAATCCCCTTCGAAAGGCCGGCCACTGCGGTTGGCGCCGTGAAGCCCCGGTGCCAGGCCGACGATCAGCAACTCGGCATCCCGCGGCCCTGCCGCCGGGACCGGGGCATTATGGTAGTCGGGATATTGCCGCTTCAGGCGGCGGCGCAGTGCCACCAGCCGCGGACAGCGGGCGCATCTCAGTTTGCGCACGGCCCTGTCCGCAACGATGCCGGCGCCGGGGCAATCGCCGGCGGATCAGATATCGTCTTTGTCATTCTCATTGCGTTCGGCGCTTGCTCGATCGGATCGACCTTTTTCATTTCTTTGGGTTTCTCATTCTCGTCCGTTCTCATCCCCTCTCGGGCAGTCTGAAAGGAACTGGCGTCAAAAGCAAATATGCGAAAGATTCCCTATGTTATCGACCCTCGGTATCGACCCCGGGCAGGTGCCGCTGTAGATCGTCGGGGCTGAGAGTCGCCAGGGCGATTTCTTTGACCGAGGTTAAACCCCCCGGCCACCTGCAGGCTTAGAAATGTGAAACTAGGTGTTATATATTCTTACAAATATGACACTTAGTATGATATAATTAAATTATGGTCTGGTTTTGGGAAAGCGCACGATTTGCGGGTTTTCAAGACCAGATGGGTTTATCCGCTTCGCCCGCAGGCAACGGATTGAGGACAAGGCGCTGTGTGAGGCGGTTGCCCGTGCCGAAAAGGGGCTGGTTGACGCCGATCTTGGTGGTGGCGTCATCAAGCAGAGGATTGCCCGCTCCGGTGAGGGCAGGTCTGGCGGGTTCCGGTCTATCGTGCTGTTTCGCTCCGGCGAACGGGCCTTCTTTGTCTACGGCTTTGCGAAAAATGTCCGTGACAATATCCGGTCCGATGAGCTGAGTGCCTTCAAGGAACTGGCCGGTGAGATGTTCGGTTATGACGACGATGCCATCGCCAAAGCGTTGGAGACTGGGGCAATCGTGGAGGTGAAATGCGATGAGCAAAACCTATCGAAGTGATGCCATGGCTGCGATTCATGAGACTGCGTCCGATCTTCATGATGCGGGCGTCATGGACAAGCGTACCATGCGAAAGTTCGATGAGCTGTGCCTGACGCCCGTGCGTCCGATGACCCCGGACGAGATTCAAGCGCTACGCAGGCGCGAGCGTGTCAGCCAAGCCGTTTTTGCACGATATCTGAATGTCTCCAAGGGCCTTGTCAGTCAGTGGGAGCGTGGCGAAAAACACCCTGCCGGGACCTCCCTGAAACTTCTGGCGATTGTCGAGAAGAAAGGGCTCGAGGCCATTGCTTGATCGAATTGCCGGGGCCGGGGTCAGAGACCCGGCCTCAGGGCCGCTTTCCTCTGGCAGATTGGCAGCCGTGTCCGGCCATTTGCCGGCGGATCAGATATCGTCTTCGTAATCCTCATCGCCATCGTCGTCATCGTATTCGTCGTGGCGGGAGGCGTGATGATGGCCTTCGCGGGCGATATGTTCCGCCAGGGACTGCAGTTCGACAAAGCTGTCGGCCTGGCGGCGCAGCTCGTCGGCGACCATGGGCGGCTGGGATTTGACCGTGCTGACAACGCTGACACGCAGGCCGCGCCGCTGCACAGCCTCGACCAGGCGGCGGAAATCCCCGTCGCCGGAAAACAGGATGATGTGATCGAGGCTTGCGGACATTTCCAGCATGTCGATGGCCAGTTCGATATCCATATTGCCCTTGATCTTGCGC
>JALXAG010000151.1 GCA_026992315.1 Sneathiellales bacterium
GCATGGGGCCGGCGGGGGACGCTTTGTTTTCTACAGGGGCCGGCGGTTTTGCCACAGGGCGGCGGCCTGAACATCCGCTTCCGGCGGGGTGGCGGCACGCTTGCACAACAGCAGGCCGATGGCGGCGGTGGCTGTGATCGTGGCTTCGACATGTTTATCGCCGATCGTGCCGTTCCACAGGGCAGGCAGGTCTGAGAGCGCATAATCGCGATCGCCGTGCCAGCCCTTCTCAATAATCGGCGGCAGTTCCGTTTCCCGGGCTTTTCCGTCTGCCACCATGTACAGGGCACATTTCTTTTCGGGGCGGCGCTCCGCCTCTCCGCCGGCGCCCTTGAGCACGGCAAAGGCCGGTTGCCGCAGATGCAGGGCCGCCTGCTGCTGGAGGGTGCGGAATCCGGGATGGAAGACGCCGACGAATTGCGCCGGGGCCTGCAGCGGGTTGAACAGCCGTGCCAGGGCATTGGCCGGGCTGCGCAGGCCGAGAACGGGCCGCAGACACAGCAGATGGTACAGAGGCGGGCACAGATCGGCCAGATTCATGAAGGCGATGTTTTTATCCTGCATCGCCTTGTCCGCATCCTTCAGGTCGCGGCAGCAGCGGATGCCGAGCGTGGCGGCGCCTTGTTCGGTCAGGCTTTTTTCTCCGGCCACGGGGCTGGCCCCGTGGAGGAAAACACGGATGCCGTTCTGTGCCAGCAACAGGGCGGCGAGCAGGAACCATGGCTGGCCGCGGCTGCGCCCCGACGCATAGGATGACCAGTCGAGATCGGCGGCAAGGGAGGGCGGCGGCAGGATTTCACGCAGGGCCATGGTGAAGCCGGCCAGTTCTTCGGCCGTTTCGCGCTTGTAGCGCATCAGCATCAGAAAGGCCCCCAACTGTTCACGGGTCACGCCCCCGTTCAGGATCATGCGCATGGCTTCCTGCGCCTCTTCGGCGCTCAGATCCCGCGCCCGTCCCGGGCCCCGCCCCAACGGACGGATGTATTTTGCAAACGGATGTTCCTTCATTTTCCCGCTCTTACCCTTTCTCGGCTTCACAGACAATACGATAACGCCGGGTGGGGCAACCATTGCGGATGCAACAATCCATGTGGACAAGCCTTCACGAAATCGTTAGCCTTTGTCGTCACGACGGATCATCCGCATGGTGAATGGGGGATGATTCGGGTTTCCGGCGCGCCGCCCTGCGGCCGACGCCGACGCCTGTAGCTTTGGGGGGAGGCTACAGGCGTATTCATTTTCAGCCCCGGTCGGATCGTGACCTGCCGTTGGCCTGTTTCTGCCCGTGGCGTTTGCCTGCGATGCTGGCCCCTCTCTCTGCCGTGCTCCTCTGCCGCTGCCCGGCAGGTGTTTCTGCCCCGATCTTTCCTGTCTGCCGCTTTGCTTTTCGCCGGTCGCTCCGGCACGGAGTCTAGCGCATGCGGGCATGAAAAACCCCCGCAAGCAACGGGGGTTTCTCCAGTCTTATCAGTATCGCCGACGGTACCGGTCTGGCGCCTTTAGCGGGTCGGAACTGGCGTTTCCCCGCGATAATCGTAGAAGCCGCGCCGGGTTTTCTGGCCGAGCCAGCCGGCTTCGACATATTTGACCAGAAGCGGGCAGGGACGGTATTTGCTGTCGGCAAGCCCGTCATAGAGCACCTGCATGATCGCCAGGCAGACATCGAGGCCGATGAAATCGGCAAGCTGGAGCGGTCCCATCGGGTGGTTGGCACCCAGGCGCATCGCCGTGTCGATGGAATCGACCGATCCGACCCCCTCATAGAGGGTATAGATCGCCTCATTGATCATGGGCAGCAGGATGCGGTTGACGATGAAGGCCGGGAAATCCTCCGAATTGGCGGTGGTCTTGCCCATGCGTTCGGTCAGGGCGCGGATTTCCTGGAAGGTTTCATCGTCGGTCGCAATACCCCGGATCAGCTCCACCAGCTTCATCACCGGCACCGGATTCATGAAATGCATGCCCATGAATTTTTCCGGCCGGTCGGTGACGGAGGCCAGCCGCGTGATCGAGATCGACGAGGTATTGGTCGCCAGCAGCGTATCGGGGCGAAGCAGGGGGCACAGATCGGTGAAGATCTTGCGCTTGACCGCCTCGTCCTCGGTCGCTGCCTCGATCACGAGGTCGACGTCGCTCAGCATCGACATGTCGAGGCCCGTCTTGATGCGGGCGAGTGCGGCGTCCCGGTCGCTTTCGGACAATTTGCCCTTTCTGACCTGACGGGCAAGATTGTTCCTGATGATGTCCATGGCCCGGTCCAGGGCTTCCTGTTCCCGGTCGATGAGAACCACATCCAAACCGGATACGGCACAGACATGGGCAATGCCGTTGCCCATCTGTCCCGCACCAATGACGCCGACTTTCTCGATCATGTTTTTTCCTATAGGGCTTCTTCGAGTTCAGGCAGGGCCTTGAACAGATCCGCCACCAAGCCGTAATCGGCGACCTGGAAGATCGGGGCTTCCTCGTCCTTGTTGATGGCGACGATGATTTTCGAATCCTTCATACCAGCAAGATGCTGGATTGCGCCGGAAATGCCAACAGCAATGTACAGTTCCGGGGCGACAACCTTGCCGGTCTGGCCGACCTGCATGTCGTTGGGCACGAAACCGGCATCGACGGCGGCGCGGCTGGCACCGACCGCGGCGCCGAGCTTGTCGGCGATGCGGTTGAGCATTTCGAAATTCTCGCCCGACTGCATGCCGCGGCCGCCGGAGATGATGATCCGGGCCGATGTCAGTTCCGGACGGTCCGACTGGGTCAGTTCGGCACCGATGAAACGGGATTTTCCGGGATCCTCGGCCGGTTCCACCTCGACGATTTCTGCGTTGCCGTTACCGGTTTCGGCCTTGGGGAAGGCCGTGGTGCGCACGGTGATGACCTTCTTGGCATCGCTGCTCTGTACCGTGGCCATGGCATTGCCGGCATAGATCGGCCGGACGAAGGTATCGCCATCGACCACGGCGGTGATATCGGAAATCTGCTGCACATCCAGCAGTGCCGCCGCACGCGGCAGCATGTTCTTGGCCGAAGTGGTCGAGGGGGCGAGGATATAATCGTAATCCGCGGCCAGTTTAACCACCAGCGGCGCCAGTGTTTCGGCCAGGGGATGTTCATAGATCGGCGCATCGGCCAGAAGCACCTTTGCCACACCGTCGATTTTGGCGGCTTCCTCGGCAACGGCGCGGGCATTGGAACCGGCCACCAATACGTGAATATCGCCACCGATTTCCTTGGCGGCGCTGACGGCGTTCAGAGTTGCCGGCGACAGGGCGGCATTGTCATGATCGGCGATAACGAGAATGGACATCAGATCACCCCAGCTTCGTTTTTCAACTTATCCACCAGTTCGGCCACATCGGCAACCTTGACACCGGCTTCGCGTTTCGGCGGCTCCTCGACCTTGAGGGTTTTCAGCCGCGGCGTGATATCGACGCCGAGATCGGCGGGCGTCTTTTCCTCGATCGGCTTCTTCTTCGCCTTCATGATATTCGGCAGCGATGCGTAGCGCGGCTCGTTCAGGCGCAGATCGGTGGTCACGATTGCGGGCAGGTCCAGCTCGACGGTTTCAAGGCCGCCGTCGATCTCGCGGGTGATGCGGGCCTTGCCATCGGCGATTTCGACCTTGGAGGCAAAGGTCCCCTGCCCCCATCCGGTCAGTGCCGCCAGCATCTGGCCGGTCTGGTTGCTGTCATCGTCGATGGCCTGCTTGCCGAGGATCACCAGATCCGGCTTTTCCTCATCGACGATGGCCTTCAGCAGCTTGGCCACCGCAAGGGGCTGCAATTCATCGTCGCTCTTGACCAGAATGCCGCGGTCGGCACCCATGGCCAGGGCCGTGCGGATCGTTTCCTGACTTTGGGCCGGGCCCATGGACACGGCAACGACTTCAGTGGCAGTCCCGGCCTCCTTCAGGCGAACCGCCTCTTCAACGGCGATTTCATCGAAAGGATTCATGGACATCTTCACATTGGCAAGATCAACGCCGGTGTTGTCTGCCTTGACGCGTATCTTGACGTTGTAATCAACGACGCGCTTGACGGCGACGAGAACTTTCATGGGTTCCTGCACTCCAATGGTTTGCGCATGGCTTCGAAGCTGGGCTCAAAGCGCTGGGTCCTGCGGGCTACTGCCCGCCGCTTATCAACATCGGGCCGATGCCCGCCACTCATCACAATCGGGCGACACCCGTCACGTGAAAACGGCCGGAGCGATCCCTGCCGTCCTCATCATTGTGCGATGCACGATAATGACAGGCCACAGGGCTGTCAATCGCCTCTAACGGTCGTTCGGGCGATGGAGGGACCCTGAGAATTCCTGTGCATTACGGCTTCATCCTTACCCGTTATGCCGTCAAAAGTCACGCGGCAGAAGAAGGCCGGCGTCCGGATGCGACCCCCTGCCGCAGCGTCCGTCAGCGCCCCTGGCCGGGAACCCAGAGAATGTCATGCTTGCCGTTGTCGTTCAGGCGGCGGGAGAGAACGAAAAGAAAATCCGAGAGCCGATTGGCATATTGCAGGGCAACAGGATTGATCTTTTCACCCTCAGCCAGGGCGGCGATCAGCCGTTCGGCACGGCGGATGATGGTGCGGGCCATGTGCAGATGCGCTGCCGCCGGGCTGCCGCCGGGCAGGATGAAGCTGTTCAGGGGAGGCAGTTTTGCGTTGATTTCGTCGATCCGTTCTTCGAGCCAGGTGACCTGTGCCGCCGTCATCCGCAGCGGTGGATGGCGGTATTCCTCCTGTTCGGGCACGCACAGATCGGCGCCAAGATCGAACAGGTCGTTCTGAACACGGGCCAGAAAGGCCGTTTCCGGTTCGCCTTCGTCCATGAAGGCCCGGGCCAGGCCGATGGCGGCATTGGCTTCATCGACCGTGCCATAGGCGTCGATGCGCAGATCGTGTTTCGGCTTGCGGCTGCCATCGCCAAGGGAGGTCTGTCCCGCATCGCCGCCGCGGGTGTAAATTCTGGTCAGGCGAACCATGTTCAGCCCTTGTTGACGTAAAAGGCCAGGGCCAGCAGGGCAATGGCCAGAAACTGCAGCCCGACCCGCCAGCGCATCAGCAGATTGCCGTATTTGCGGTTGAATTCGCCGTTCTGCGCCAGCCCCAGGACGCCGGCGATCAGAACGCCGAGCACGGCGGCCAGCGCCAGTCCGACAGCGATGTTGATCAGCAGAACCATGAACCGAGTTTATCCCATATAAGGCCGCAAGGGCAGTGCTAAATGGCAGGAGGATCGGTGAAGACGAAAGGGCAGGGCCGCCTGCGCCGCCCTGCCGGATCATTGTTTCGCGGGTCACTCCGCTTTCCGCGCGTTATCCCGCGAGAGCGTCGTTACCGCCGAAACGGGCGAACAGGGTGCCGTTCAGCCAGCCCATGACCGCCCAGAACAGGGCTGTAACCACCAGCGACGATGCGGTGAACTGGGCTGCCAGCTCAGGCGGGGTATTGCCGCCGATTTCCGCCGGATGCGGTGCGCCGATCACATGAGGCAGGGCAATGACGGCCAGCCCGAGGATGTTCAGCACCCACTGGCTGCGGAAGAAAATCAGCCACAGCCCGGTGGCGGTACAGGCAACGGTAAGCGCCCACCAGCCCTGCCGCAGGGGCAGATCGGCCGCAATGGCACCGGGAGCCTCGGGCGGCAGGCCAAGGGCCGGCGCCAGGGCAAAGGCGGTAAAGCCGGCAATGCCCCAGAGCAGGCCGGTGCGGCCGTTTACCGGGCGGCCGTGCAGGGTGAACGCGGCAACGAGCAGAAGCGAGAAGCCGATGCCTGCGATGGTATTTGCCCCCAATGTATATAAGGAGCGCTCAATCCCATCGGCCGGAGACCATTCGCGTTCCTGATGCTCGGCCACACTGCCGGAACTGGCGAGAAAGACCTGCGCCTCTCCCTTCAGGCCAGGCAGGGAATAGGCCGCTTTTTCCGGTCCGCCATTCTCGTACTCTTCGGCATGAAGGATCAGCGGTGTGGTGGTGAATTCCTGAACGAGCGATATGATCAGCCCGGCCAGGAACCCCGCCAGCAAGGCGGTGGTAAAAACCTTACGGATCATCGCCTGGCCTAATGGCAGGGAAAGGCAATGGCATGCCGCGCATCATGGGCGGCATTATGGATGGTGGAGGAACCGGCAAAGCCGATGCCGAAAATCAGAATAAGCCCGAACCCGAGCGCAAGCGCCGCGGGCAGATAGCGGTTCGATGCCCAGATGCCGGCCTGCCGGCCGTGATCGATGGTTCTGGTCGTCATAAGCAAAACTCCGTTGTGATCGGTTGTCAGGATCACACCGCAAACGGAAAATCCGCGCCCCGGCGCACCCCGCCCCGTGGCATGCAGTGTGTCCGCAGGCAGGTTTCCTGGCTTGCGCCTCAGCGCCCTGCTTCGCCTTCCCAGGCCCGACGGTAAAAGCCGCCATGCCCAGTGGCATGTTGAAGCAGAACTCCGCGCGTACAGTTGCGGGGGCAGCCATGGCTGACGGCAAAATCAATATCGATGCATCAATATCGAATGCCGTTCCCATGTTCCCTTTTCCGTCTGGCCCGGGGGCTGACGGAACCTGCGAACATTTCCCCAAACAGGGAATGCCAATCTTATGGCCGATAAAGGGAATTGTAAATACAAACGGCATCGGTGATGCCGGAGTATGGCGTTTGCGCAGCGAGCGGACGCTGATCGTGGCGATGACGGTGCTATGAACGCAGCTGCAGGGCGCCGAGAATCGTATCGACCGTTCCGTCCGGACCGGCGAGGGGGCAATCGACCGAAGCGAAGGAAAGGAAATCCTTACCGCGAAAGCCGAGCGAGCCGCGGCACACCCATGCCGTGCGACTTTCGGCCACCTGCTCCAGGTAGCGGGCGAAGGCGGCCAGTTCGGCAGAGGCATCGCTGGTGGAAAACACCATTCCGCGTTGTGACGTGCCCATCAGCCGAACCACTTCCTCACCGTTCAGCCGGTACTCCCAGATATTTTTTTCCAGGCGGTGCAGCATGAACAGATGCGGTGCCAGGCGGAAATGTTCGATGATATCGAAATCGCTGCGGCAGGGGATGTCCTTTCCCCTGCTGCGTTGCCACCATTCGTACAGGGCGCGGACATGGCAGGGCGCATCGCCGATATCGCCGGAGACCGGGCGGCGGGAAACATCGCGGAAGGCGGTATGGGTATCGGCTTCGCGATCGGCGCCGGTGGCGAAAGGATCCGTCATCACGGTTTCATGCACCTGTTTCCAATCCATGTGTGGCAACCAATCTATGCGTGGTAAAATCTATTCCCGCCATGGCCGGAACCGGTGGCTGCTACGCTGTTTGGACGCCTTCCGGGGCCGGGATATTGCGGAGGCAGGCGCTTATATCATTCAATCTGTGGCTGTAAACAGAAAAATAAAGGCTTCAGGTCGATTTTTTGTGCTTTGCCGGAATAAAACGGTAGCCCGCTCCCGGAAATTTGATCGACATTCCGGGGAATGCCTTTTTCTGTTGCTGTCATCGGTTGTGATCGCGGGTGAAGGCTCTTGATAAATATGCATATGCATATAAATTCATCCGGACAGCAATCCAGGAGGCCGCCGTGAATTCAACCGAACAGCGCATTGCCGTTACCGGCATGGGAATGGTCACGCCCTTGGGCGATGGGGTCGGGGCCAATGCCCGCGCCCTTGAGGAAGGAGGAAGCGGGCTGGGTCTGCTCGACGACCGGCGCCGGGGCAATGCGCCGGTGCATGTGGCCGGTCTGGTGCCGGAAGAGGGTGCCGGGGCTTTCCTGGCGGACAGCTATCTGGACAAACGGGCGCAGCGGCGCATGGACCGGTTCATTCATTTTGCCATTGCCGCCGCCGATCAGGCCCTTGCCGATGCCGGCTGGAAACCGGCGGATGAAGGGGAGGCGGTCCGCACGGGAACGTTCATCGCCTCCGGCATCGGCGGATTTCCGGCCATAGCCGATGCCTGCCGGGGGCTGGAGGCGGGGCGGATACGCCGCCTTTCGCCCTTTTTCATTCCCTCCTTTCTTGCCAATCTGGCCGCGGGGCAGGTGTCGATCCGCCACAATCTCAAGGGGCCGTTGCAGACGGCGGTCACCGCCTGTGCCGCCGGTGCGCAGGCGATCGCCGATGCCGCCAAGGCCATTTTCCTCGGCGATTGCGATGTGGCCGTTGCCGGCGGGGCGGAGGCCTGCATCGATCCCGTCTCCCTTTCGGGATTCGCCGCCGCCGGTGCCATCGCCGCCGGCGATACGGAGAATCCCGCCTGTTCCTCGCGCCCCTTCGATATCGAACGCAAGGGGTTCGTCATGGGCGAGGGGGCGGGGATTCTGGTGTTGGAGCGCCTCGATCATGCGCGCCGGCGCGGGGCCCGGATATATGCCGAATTGGCCGGTTTCGGCGAAAGCGCCGATGCCCATCACGTCACCGCGCCGCCGGAAAGCGGCGAGGGGGCGTTCCGGGCGATGGCCGCAGCCCTGAAACGCGCCGGACTGAAGCGGGAGGATATCGGCTATATCAATGCCCATGCCACGGCGACGAAGGTCGGCGATGCGGCAGAGGTTGCCGCGGTTCGCCGCCTGTTCGGTGCCGATGTGGCCAGGGTTGCCATATCCTCGACCAAATCGGCGACCGGCCATCTGCTGGGGGCTGCCGGCGCGGTCGAGGCGATATATGCCATTCTGGCCTTGTGCCGGGGCTTTCTGCCGCCGACGCTCAATCTGGAAAATGTCGATGAATCCTGCCGGGGACCGCTGCACGTGCCGGTGGCGGCTTCGGCGGCGCGGCTGAAGGCGGTGATGTCAAATGCCTTCGGTTTCGGCGGCGTCAATGCCAGCCTGATTTTCAGCCGTTGCTGAGGGCGGCTGTGCGCCAATCCCGACGGGCGGCGGGATTTTCTCGATTTCTTCGCAGATCGCGGACAGTTCCGTCATCATCCTGCGCATGTCGGTCCAGTTTTCCGCGCCGAAACGTTCAAGCAGCGCCTGCTGCGCCCTTTGCCATGCGGGCAGGGCCTTTTTCATATGACGGATGCCCTTTTCCGTGATGGTGATCAGGCGGTTGCGGCGGTCGGCCCCGGGCAGGATGTCGATCAGCCCCTGACGCTGCAGGGGGGGCAGGGCGCGGCTTAACGTGGTGCGATCCAGTTCGAAACGCTTGGCCAGGCTGGCCATGGTGCCGGGCTCGCCTTTGGCGTGCAGATCGGCCAGGGTTGCCAGCAAGCCGAATTGGGTGATGGTCAGCGGTGCGGCGGCCCGGAAGAACCGCCCGTAGCTGCGCGTCAGTTGGCGGGACAGGGCCCGCATGCGCGTGGCCATGCATTCCCCCGCCGCCAGACGGCCGAGGATCGCCGCCTCCCCGGCACTGAAGACCGTGCTGTCGCATTCCTTTTTCATGGGGGGAGCATATCACCCGCGCCGATGGCGGCAAGCGGCGGCGACACGGATATGCACCGCTGAAGGGGCGTCAATCCGGGGGCGGAGGCTGATCCCGGTTTTCCCGGCGCAGGGCGCGGGCAAGGAAACGGGCCAGTGCCAGGGTGGCGGGCGATCCCCCGGCATGGGCCTGATAGAGGGCGATTTCGGATTCCGGCAGGGCGGGCAGGCCGTCGGCCTCGCCCAGCAGGCGCAGACCGGGGCGGGCCGTGCCTTCCTTGACGATGGTGATGGCCAGCCCCTCTGCCGCCATGGCCTCCACCGCGCCGATACTGGTGGTCGAGAAGATGACCCGCCATTGCCGCCCGGCCGCGGCCAGGGCCTCCAGCCCCCATTGCCGGTACAGATTGCCCGGCGGCAGCAGCGCCAGCGGCAGGACCGGGCCGTCCGGCAGGGGGTGGTTTGCGGAAAAAGCGAAACAGGTGCGTTCCCGGCGCAGGACCTGGCCGCGCCCCGTGCCTTCCTTCTGGGTGGCGAGAACCAGATCGTAGCTGCTGCCGAGTTCCTTCATCAGGTGATGCGAGAAACCGGTGGTGATTTCCAGATGGATATGCGGGTGTTCCTCGGCGAAACGGGCGAGGATCGGCGGCAGGATGACCGAGGCGTAATCGTCCATCACCGCCAGCCGGGCGGTGCCGCCGGCACCGCTGCCCTGCAGAGCCTCCAGCGTTTCGTCATGCAGGGCAAGCATGCGGCGGGCGTAGCCGAGCAGGGTTTCTCCCTCCACGGTCAGGGAAAAGCGGTTGCCCTGCCGGTCGAACAGGGTGCAGCCGGTAATCTCCTCCAGCCGGCGGATCTGCATGCTGACCGCCGATTGGGTGCGGCCCAGAATATGGGCGGCACGGGTGAACCCGCCGAAATCGACGATGGTTGCGAAGCTGCGCAGCAATTCGGTGTCGATGTGACGCATGGCGCTTCCGTTGCCGTGTTGAGCTGTCCGCCGTTTTCGGCAGGGGATTGTTCAATCAATAATATTGATGAAATATATAATATCAATTCATTTCCAATATGACAGGCGATGATTAACCTGTGGCAGATGCCCCGGCTACCGGATACACTCTCTCAAGTCCCGGCAAGGCCCGGTAGTTGGGGCATACCGCCGCAGCACAACGCCTTACAGAATCGTTTTAACTGAGGTCGACCAGATGCCCAGATACCGTTCTCACACTTCCACCCGCGGCCGTAACATGGCCGGTGCCCGTTCGCTCTGGCGCGCCACGGGAATGACCGACGCCGATTTCAACAAGCCGATCATCGCGGTGGTCAATTCGTTTTGCGAATTCGTACCCGGTCATGTGCATCTGCGCGATGTCGGGCGGATCGTCGCCGAACAGATTGCCGCCGCCGGCGGTGTCGGGCGGGAATTCAACACCATCGCCATCGATGACGGCATCGCCATGGGCCATGACGGCATGCTCTACAGCCTGCCCTCGCGCGAACTGATCGCGGATTCGATCGAATACATGGTCAATGCCCATTGCGCCGATGCGATGGTCTGCATTTCCAACTGCGACAAGATCACGCCGGGCATGATGCTGGCATCGCTGCGGCTGAACATTCCGACGGTATTCGTATCCGGCGGTCCGATGGAGGCGGGGCGCGGCAATGGCGAACGCCTCGACCTGGTGCATGCGATGAAGCGTGCCGCCGACGATCATTACACCGATGAACAGGTCGCCGAGGTGGAGCGCAATGCCTGCCCCACCTGCGGGGCCTGTTCCGGCATGTTCACGGCCAATTCGATGAATTGCCTGACCGAGGCGCTGGGCCTATCGCTGCCCGGCAACGGCTCGCTGCTGGCCACCCATGCCCGCCGCCGCTCTTTGTTCGAGCAGGCGGGGCGGCGCATCGTCGAAATCGCCCGCGCCTGGTACGAGCAGGACGATGAAAGCGTTCTGCCGCGCGGCATCGCCACCCGGGCCGCGTTCGAAAATGCCATGTCGCTGGACATCGCCATGGGCGGATCGACCAATACGATCCTGCATCTTCTGGCCGCCGCCCGCGAAGGCGAGGTCGATTTCAAAATGGACGATATCGACGCCCTCTCGCGCAAGATTCCCAATCTGTGCAAGGTGGCGCCTGCCACCGAAAATTATTTCATGGAGGATGTTCATCGCGCCGGCGGTGTGATGGCGATTCTCGGCCAGCTCGACCGGCTGGGGCTGATCGCGCGCGACGTTTCCACCGTCAGCGGCGCCAGCCTGGGCGATCTGCTGGAAAAATGGGATATATCGCGTAACCCGGACGAAGAAGTGCAAGCCTTCTACCGCGCCGCGCCGGGTGGTGTGCGCAGCACCCGGGCCTTCGGGCAGGACAATCAATACGAAACCCTGGATACGGATCGTGAGAACGGCTGTATCCGCGATGGCGAACACGCTTATTCGCAGGATGGCGGTCTGGCGGTGCTGAAAGGCAATCTGGCCGAAGAGGGCTGTGTGGTCAAAACCGCGGCGGTGCTGGAGGATATGCGCGTCTTCTCCGGCCCGGCGAAAGTCTTCGAATCCCAGGACGAGGCGGTATCCGGCATTCTCGGCGGCGCGGTGAAGCCGGGCGATGTGGTGGTGGTGCGTTATGAAGGGCCGCGCGGCGGGCCCGGCATGCAGGAGATGCTCTACCCCACCACTTATCTGGCCTCGCGCGGGCTGGCTTCTTCCTGTGCGCTGATCACCGACGGGCGTTTCTCCGGCGGCTCCTCCGGGCTGTCGATCGGGCATATCTCGCCCGAGGCGGCCGAGGGCGGCCTGATCGCCCTGATCGAGGATGGCGATATCATTGAGATCGACATTCCCGCCCGCCGCCTTCACCTGGCGGTGGCGGAGGATGAGCTGGCCGCCCGGCGTCGGCGCATGGAAGCATCAGCCGCGCCTTATCAGCCGAAAGCGCGCGAACGCAAGGTTTCGGCGGCGCTGAAGATCTATGCCGCTCATGTCGCCAATGCCGCCCGTGGGGCGGTGCGCGAAATCTGACCGTTCCGGCGCCGCATGACCTTGAGGGGGGGGGGAAGCAGGACATCCCCCCTTCGTTTTTTCGTCTGGCCCTCCGGCCGAAGTTCGTAAGATTTTCCGATATGCCCTCAGCCCCACAGAGCCGGTTCCGGCGCATGGATGGCGCTGCCGTCAAAACGCAGGCCGGGGCTGCGGTCGCGGCTGAGCAACAGCGGCCCGTCGAGATCGACGAATTCGGCCCCCTGCGCCACGACCCAGGCCGGGGCCATGGCCAGGCTGGTGGCCAGCATGCAGCCGACCATGATGCCGAAGCCCATGTCACGAGCCGCCTTTTCGAGGGCCAGGGCTTCGCTCAGCCCGCCGGTTTTATCCAGCTTGATGTTGATGAAATCGTAGCGCCGGCGCAGTTCCTCCAGCCCGCTGCGGGTGTGGGCGGCTTCATCGGCACAGATCGGAACCGGGCGCGTCAGGCGCGTCAGGGCGCTGTCGTCATCGGCGGGAAAAGGCTGTTCTATCAGGGCGATGCCGATTTTTTCCATGGCCGGGATCATGCGTTCGTAGGTGGCGGTGTCCCATCCCTCATTGGCATCGACGATCAGCCGCGCATCGGGGGCGCCGTCCCGCACCGCCTGCAGGCAGGCCAGGTCGTCCTCTCCGCCCAGCTTCACCTTCAGTACCGGTCGGTTGCGGGCCGCCCGGGCCTTGTTGCCCATTTCCTCTGCCGTGCCCAGGCCGATGGTGAAGGCGGTGATCAGCGGCCGGTCGGGGCGGGGCTGCCCCAAAAGGGAGAAGATATCGCCGGCGGATTTCTTGGCTTCCAGGTCCCACAGGGCGCAGTCGATGGCGTTGCGCGCGGCGCCGGGGGCCAGGGCCGTTTGCAGCTCTTCCCGGCTCATGCCGCCTTCCAGGGCGGGGCGCAGTTCCTCGATTTGTTCGATGACGCTGCCGACCGATTCCCCGTAACGGGCATAGGGTACGCATTCCCCGCGGCCGTGCAGGCCGGTTTCCTGCAGAATAACGGTTACGGTTTCTGCCGCGGTCTTGGTGCCGCGCGCGATGGTGAAACCGCCTTCGATCGGCCAGGAGTCGCGCTCGATGCGCAGGGTTCTTTCCGCCATCTTCACAGTCCCGGCATGCGATCGACAATCGCCTCCACGCCATCGCGCAGGGGATCGACGCAGGGCAGGCCGGTGCGCTGCGCCAGATCGTCGAGCAGACGCCGCCCCTCTTCCGGAGAGAGGGCGGAGCAATTGACGCTGACGGCAATCATGCGTGCATCCGGATTGGTGCGCCGGGCAACGCGCAGGTTCAGATCGATGCATTCTTCGATGTCGGGCAGGGGGTAATCCACGGCACGCATGGTCTTGCGGGTCGGTTCATGGCACAGCACCAGCGCGTCGGGCTGGGCGCCATGGATCAGCCCCATGGTGACCCCGGCAAAGGCCGGATGGAACAAGGAACCCTGGCCTTCGATGATGTCCCAGTGATCCTCGTCATTGGCCGGGGCGATGGCCTCCACCGCACCGGAAATGAAATCGGCGACCACCGCATCGACAGAGACGCCCGATCCGGCGATCAGGATGCCGGTCTGGCCGGTGGCGCGGAAATCGGCCTTGATGCCCTTTTCCTTCAGGGCGCGCTCGATGGCGAGGGAGGTGTACATCTTGCCGACCGAACAATCGGTGCCGACCGTCAGCAGCCGCTTGCCGCTGCGCCTGGCGCCCTTGCCGGTGGCGAAGCGCTGCGTCGGATGACGCACATCGAACAAGTTGCGCCCGGCGGCGCGGGCCGCTTCGCGGATCGGGGCGATATCGTTCAGGCGCATATGCAGGCCGGAGGCGACATCCAGTCCGGCCTCAATGGCCTCCAATATCGATGTAATCCAGTTTTCGGCCAGAATGCCGCCCGAATTGGCGGCGCCGATCACCATGGTCCTTACCCCGGCGGCGGCGGCTTCCTTCGGGGTCATTTCCCGCAGGCCGAGATCGGCCTTGCAGCCGGGAAGGCGGCTCTGGCCGATGCACCATTGCGGCCGCCACTGCAGGATTCCGGCGGCTGTCTTGGCGGCCAGCTGATCCTGGACATCGCCGATGAACAAAAGATAGGGCGGAGCGATCGACAAGACGTTTTCGGTCATATTGTTGTTATTCCTTTTCAAAAAGCGCAGCATATTCGCGGGCGAGCTGCTGCATGTAGCGGTTCATTTCCTCCTGAAATTCAGGCTGATCCCACAGCCGGTGCTCACCGCGGGCATAGGCCAGGGCATTATGGTGGTAGAGGAAGGCATTGAGCCGGTTGCGGATGTAATTGTTCTGGGTGCGCGTCACCTTGCCGGGAACGCCCATGACGATGCTGTTGTCGGGTATGACCGTCCCCTCCTTGAGAAACGAGTGGCCGCCGACGATACAATTGTTGCCGATGACGCAGCCGTCCATGATGGTGCTGTTGATGCCGATCAGGCAGTTGTCGCCGATACTGCAGCCATGAATGGTGCAGTGATGGGTGATCGAACAATGGGCGCCGACATGGGTGCCGGTGGCGGCGCCGACATGGATCATGGTGAAATCCTGAATATTGGTCCATTCGCCGATGGTGATCTCATAGAATTCGGCGCGGGCAACGACATGGGGCCAGATGCTGGCGCCTTTGCCGATGCGTACCTTCCCGTAGAGCAGGGCGCTGGGGTGGATCCAGGCCGGATCGTTCAGAACGATGCCGGGGCCGTAATCATGTGTCTTCGTATTCATGAAGTTATTCCGTTATCCAGATATTATTCGAAATTGTCGAACAATGCGTCGGCGGCGGCGCTGTCGCCGCCCTCGGTGCCGGAGAATTGGGCGGCACGGCGCTGATAATAGGCGCCCTGCAGGGCGGTGTAATAGTCCAGGGAACTGCGGCGGAGTTCGTCCAGCGGTTCGAGCAGGGCTTCCCGCCGGCTCAATCCCCCGGCGGCGGCGATGCCGTAATTGGCCGCCGGCGTCAGCAGATAGGTTTTGGGATCCAGCGCCGTATCGACTGCCAGGCCGAAGGCATCGCGCATGTTGGAGGGGCCGATCAGCGGCAGGTCGAGATAAGGACCGGCCCCAAGGCCGTAGGCATGTAGCGTGGCCCCGAAATCGTTGGGCCGGCGCTGCCAGCCGATCAGATCCGCCGCCGCATCGTAGAAGCCCAGCACGCCGACGGTGCTGTTGATGGCGAAACGGGCCAGAGTGGTGCCGGCCTCGCCAAATCCGCCCTGCAGCAGGCTGTTGGCGGCATTGACCGGCTCGCGCAGGTTGAACAGGGCGTTGTCAATGCCGGTTTTGATGATTTCAGGGGTATAGCCATAGAGCTGGGCCAGCGGGCGCAGAAAGAACAGATCCGCCACTTCGTTGAAGGAAAAGAGCGAAACATTGGCCGGTTCGAGCGGATCCCAGATGATATCGGCCTCTTCCGGTTCCTTGCCCGTATTCCCGTATTCCCCCGCCGGCGCTGTCTGAACAGACGATTCGTCCTGAAGCGAGTTATCCCGAGGCGAGGCGAAAACGCTGCCGACGGCCATGGCCGTCCCGCCGGTGGCGTAATCGTTGAGGACGGGCTGATTGTACAGCGACGGCGGCAACGGCACGGCCCGCGGCGGGGGCATGTCGCCATAGATGCGGCCGCTGCGGGCCTGCGGCGGCATGAGGGCGGATGCCGATTTGTCATCGGTATAATCTCGTGTCGCGGTTGCGGCAAACAGGCCGGGGAACGCAGCGCTGACGGCTGTCTGAATGGCGTTTTCCGCATCCGGGGCGTTTTGGCGGGCATAGGCGGCGATGGCCTGCGCCTGGGCGGGGAAGGCGGCGATGGTGGCTACGACGGCGCTGGCCAGATCGCCATTGGCACGGCTGAGCGCCGCCTGATAGGCCGATCGCCTGAGATAGGGATTGTCGGGCAGATAGGCCTGTTCGCGCCTGGCGTTGCCGATCAGATCCTCGCGCAGACGGATGGCCCTGTCGATACTTTGCGCTGCCTGTGCGTCGATGCCGAGGGCACTGGCTGTCCCGGATGCAGCGGCAAGCAGCAGCACAATCATTGCTGCAAGGACATATCTGTAGCACGATGGCATCATTCCCCCCACGCCCCGTATCGTCTTTACGATGGCGGGATATTAGAGCATTTTCCGGGAGGCCGCTATTCTATCCCGCAGGCGGGCCGCTTTGGCATCGGCGGCCGCAATCGCTGCGGGCGACAGGCTTCGCCGCAGGGCTTTCACGTTTTCCGCCGCCAGTTCCTCGCCTTCCCCGGCGGCCAGGGTCGCCCAGGCCAGGGCCGTGACCGGATCGCGTCTTACCCCTTCGCCGCGGGCATAGCGCACGGCAAGGCGGCTTTGGGCGCGCACATGTCCCTGCAGGGCGGCTTTTTCGAACCAGGCGGCGGCGGCCGCCAGGTCGCGGGGGCCGCCACGGCCGTCGCGCAGGAATTTGGCCAGATTGTACTGGGCTGCAGCCAGGCCGCTGACCGCCGCTTTCTCCAGCAGGCGCCGGGCGATGGCATCGTTGCGTTCAACGCCGAGCCCATAGGCATACATCTGCGCCAATGAGTATTGAGAACGCACCAGCCCGCCATCGGCGGCCCGCCGCAGCAGGCGCAGGGCTTCGGCGGCGGCGGCACGGTTGCCTTTCAGGCTGGCCTCCTCGATCAGGGCCAGCGCCAGATTGTGGCTGGCGGCCAGGTATCCGCCCTTGGCCGCCTGACGCCACCATGCCATGGCCCGCGCCCGATCGGCCGGCACGCCCCGGCCTTCGGCATACAGCACGCCCATATTGTACTGGGCCAGGGCGTTGCCGCCTTCCGCCAGCGGCTGCCAGTATTTCCGTGCCGTGACAAAATCGCCCTGCTGATAGGCCTGCCAGCCCATGGCGAAGGGGTTTTCCTCTGCCCGGGCGTTCGCAAAGAGGGCGGTCAGAAACATCAGTACCGGCAGAAAGAAGAGGACTTTGCGCATAACCGTCATCTGCTTTTCCTCCTATCGGGCCTGGACGCCCAGGCGCTGGGTGCGGGCGCGCAGCAATTGCAGCAGGCCGTTCATTCCCCCGTTGCGCAGCACGGTGGCGAATTCCTGGCGCTGGGTGACGGCCATGCTGACCCCTTCGACCGTAACGTCGATGATTTTCGGCTGTCCGGCAAATTCCCTGAGCCGCCAGCCGATTCTGATCGGCTGATTGTTCGGCCGTTCGATGACGCTGTCGACCAGCATGTCGCGCCGGCCTGCCTTGCGCACGCCGGTCACGCGTAGCGTTTCGCCGGAATATCCGCCAAGGCGCCGGGCATAGGTCTTGACGACATAGAGCGTGAACAGACGCTGATATTCGCCGCGTTGTTCAGGGGTGGCACTGCGCCAGGCGCGGCCGAGGGCGAAGCGTGCGATGAAATCGATCTGGAAACCCTGTCGGATCAGCCTGCCGACAGCGGCTTCGCGCGCGGCCACCGATGTTCCGGAGGTGCTGAGAAGTCGTGTCGCCTCCCGTCCCAGCCAGTCGATATGACTGGCGGCGGAGTTGGGGGTCAGCGCAGCGGCAAGCGGCACCGCGCCGAAGCCGAGAAAGGCGACGATCAGGATCGCCAGCAGCCGGATCTGCCGAAAATGCCGAAAATCTAGCAAACAACCCTCCCGTACGGATGAAGCCGGACCGCAATATCGCGGCCGGCGCGATGATACTTTCCCCCGTACACGGAAGGATAGAGGATCGGTTTCATCCGGGCAATCGGCAGGCGATGGCGCCGCCTCGCTTCAGCGGGTCATGCCTTGCGCAGCATTTTCCGTTCCTGGACGATATAGAGTTCGGGCCGGTAGACATTGAGCCAGTCCAGAACCTCGTCGGCCGGGATGGGGCGGCTGATGTAATAGCCCTGTGCGATATCGCAATGAATATCGGCCAGGCGTTCCAGGGTGTCCTTGTCCTCGACTCCCTCGGCAACGACGCTGAAGCCCAGATTGTGGCCGAGATTGATCAGGGCATCGACGATGATGTGATCGTCCTTCGATTCCAGCATGGTCATGACGAAGGATTTGTCGATCTTGATTTCGCTGACCGGCATCTTGCGGATGAAGGAAAGCGGCGTATAGCCAGTGCCGAAATCGTCGATCGAGATGCAGACCCCCATCGAATGCAGGCGGGTGATGGTCTGCCGCGCGCGGCTTTCATCGGCAATGATGGCGCTTTCGGTGATTTCGAGTATCAGGCGTTCGGCCGGGATGTCGAACTTTGCCAGTTGCAGCGCGACCGATTCGGTGAAATGCGGATCGTGCAGCACCTTGGTCGAGATATTGACGCTGACGCTGATGTCATTGCCTGCCTCCCGCCAGTGCTGGCAGTTCTTCAGGGCCAGTTTCAGCGTCTGGCGGGTCAGCTTCTTGATCAGGCCGCTGTCCTCGGCGACCGGAATGAAGACATCCGGCGGGATGATTCCCTTTTCAGGATGTTTCCAGCGGGCGAGCGCCTCGAAACCGGCGACGGCACCGCTGCCGGTGTCGATCTTCGGTTGGTAATAGAGGGTGATCTGGTCCTCGTCGAGGGCGCGGTCGAGATCATGGCGCAGGGAAAGGCTGTTGCGGGCCGTATCGTCGATTTCGTCTTCTTCCGCATAGATGACGAAATCTGATGCGTTGGCCTTGGCCTTGCGCATGGCATTTTCGGCGCGGCGGACCAGCATGTCGGCATTGAGACCGTGATCGGGATAGAGGCTGACGCCGATGCAGCCGCCAAGGGCAATTGTGTGTCCATCGTATTCGATCGGTTTTTTGAGCTGTTCGGCCAGGCGGCTTGCCGTGATGACCGCGCCGCTGAGAGAGGCCTTGTTCAGCAGCAGCGCCGCAAATTCATCGTCGCCGAGGCGGGCGATCAGGTCGCTGTCGCGCAGGGTTTCGCGCAGGCTGATGGCGGCGTTGCGCAGAATAACGTCACCGGCTGCATAGCCGAGGTTTTTGTTGACCGAGTTCAGACCGTTGAGGTCGATGATGAGCACGGCGATATCATTGCCGCTGCGTTGTGCCTGACGGATGGCATGTTCCAGGCTTTCAAAGAAAAAGGCGCGGTTCGGCAGCCCGGTCAGTTTGTCGTAAAGGGAGTTGCGCCGCGATTCGTCGCGTGCCTGCTGGGCGGCATGGCGGACCTTGTGATGGCGCATGCATTTCCAGACATGCAGGCCTATTCCGTCGCGTTCCAGAGTTTCCAGCGGCAGGCAATCCGAAGCACCGGCCGAGATCAGGCTGGCGGCATCGCTGTCGGAAAAATCGCGCAGAACCACGATCAGCGGCCCCTGAATGCCGGTGGGCAGCAACGGGATGGCCGAGTTCCTGTCCCTGGCAAAGAACAGGGTGCAGTCGAACAAGGCCTGCATCGGGCCGTCTTTCATGCCGCTCAGCGTATGGGCGGTGGTGATGCTGATTTCCCCGTTATGGATGGGCAGCACGGCCGAGGCGGCTGTCGCCTCCTTGAGCAGATTGTCAGGATCGACGCACAGGATGGAGAGGGAAAGGCCGGTTTCCCCTTGTTCTTCTGTCTGCGATTGCCGTATGGCGGTATCGGTTTTGATGTTTGCTTTCATCCGGCTCGCTTCAGAACGGTGATGGCCATTTCTATACGCAGGTGCTGTCGGGAAGCTTGACAAGCCGATCCTGCCGTTACGGGAGGAGTGTAGGCGGAGTGCGTAAAGAAGCTCTTAACCGCAAGGGGCAAAGCCGCTTTTTTCTATTCATTTTGTGGTAGCGCGGAAGACGCCGTCCCAGTCCGCCGGCGGCGGTGCCGCCGTAAAATGATCCAGGCGTTGGTTGTACAGATCCCAGAGAATCTGCAGATCGGGGGCCTGGGTGCGGCATTCTTCCAGAAGATCGCGGGCCCGCCGCCAGTTCTGCGAGCGATAGGCAGCAAGCATCTTCTGCATGCTTTCGCGCAAACGCTGGTAAGCAGGAGTGGAGGCGATTTCCTCTCCGCCGAGCAGGGTATAGATGCGCACGGCCTCGCTCTTTCCCTTCACGGCGATCAGATCGAGTTCCAGCGTTGCGTATTCATCCAGATGCACGGCGGTGCCTTCGCCAAGAACCACGGTAACGCCATAGGTCTTGGACTGTCCTTCCAGCCGGGAGGCCAGGTTGACGGCATCGCCGAGCACGGAATAATCGAAGCGTTGACGCGATCCCATATTGCCGACGACGCATTCACCGGTATTGATGCCGATACCGATATTGATCGGCAGGAAGGGACGGCCTTCGGCCTCGGCCTCGCGTCTGAGCGCGGCGTTCAGTTCGTTCAGTTCGCTCTGCATCAGCATGGCGGCGCGGGCAGCGTTCAGGTAGTGCTCCGGGTCGTCGAGCGGGGCGTTCCAGAAGGCCATGATGCAATCGCCCATATATTTGTCGATCGTGCCCTTGTTGGCCATGATGATGTCGGTCATGGGGGTAAGGAAACGGTTGATCAATACGGTCAGGCCCTGTGGATCGTCCTTGTATTGTTCCGATATCGGGGTGAAACCGCGGATATCGCAGAACAGGAAGGTCATTTCCCGCGTTTCCCCGCCCAGCGTCAGCTTGTCCGGATTGTCGGCCAGTTGTTCCACCAATGCCGGGGACAGATACTGGCTGAAGGCGCTGCGCACCTGTTTGCGCTCCGATTCGGTCTGAACGTAGTTGATCAGGGAACCGGCAAGGTAGATGGCGAAAACGGCACTAGACGGGCCGACGGGATCGAAAAGGAAACGCAATTCGCTATAGGCCAGCCAGGAGGCGGTAACGGCGATGGCAATGGCGGTGGCGGCGATCATGGCGCAGGCCAGCGCGCCGAGGCGGCGGATCAGCAGAATGACGATTACACCGATCACGATCAGAAACAGCCGTTCCACCGCAGGGGCCCAGTCGGGGCGCTGCAGATAACTGCCGAGCAGGATCTGTTCGAGAATATTGGCGTGAACCTCCACCCCCGGCGTGAAGGGATTCAGCGGCGTGGCGCGCAGATCCTTCAATCCCTCGGCGCTGGTGCCGACCAGCAGAATGCGGCCTTCCAGTTCTTCCGGCGTGACATTGCCGGTAATGACCTTCCAGGCCGGTATGACCCGCTTCGGCGTCGAAGGGGCGTAATGCAGCCAGAAACGTGTGTAGGGATCGACGGGGATTTCGAAACGGCCGATCTTGACATGGTTGAAGCCGGTTTCGGCACCGAAGCTTTTTTCATCATAAGCGCCCGCGGCCTTGAGGATGTAGGTGCTGGCGCCCTGGGCGACGCGCAGGGTTTCCGCGGCGAGGGAGGGAAAGATTTCCTTGCCGGAACGGAAGAACATCGGCGCGCGGCGGATGACGTTATCGACCTCGTCCTTGGTGTCCAGGTTGAAGCTGCCCAGCCCGGCGGCGGCCTCCTCGATTTCCGGAATGTTGCGGATGGCGCCTTTGTAATTGGTCAGAAAGCCGAGCGGATCCTGCCCGGCCCCGCCGGTGATGGCAAAGCCCCATTTCGGTTTCGGCAGATTGCCTTCGAGATCATTGGTCATGGCCATGCCGACGACCACATTGGTCTGGGCCATGATATCGGCAAATTCCTTGTCGTGATCGGGCAGGGCGGCGATCACGTCTTCGATCTCTTTCAGAGCATCGGTCTGCGGCCAGTAGGTGGAAACCTGTTTCGGCGATGTCCGGTCCGGCGCATCGAAGACGATATCGAAGCTGACAACCCCCGCCCCCTTGGTGAAGGCATGATAGAGCAAGGCCTGAAAATAGGTGCGCGGCCAGGGCCATTGGCCCAGTTTCTCCAGGCTTTCGTTGTCGATATCGATAATACGCACGGCCGTATCCTCGTAAGGCCGCGGCGACAGGCGCTGATAGGCGTCGAAAACCTGATTCTGAAAGAATTCGACAAGACGCGGCTGCAGCACCGGCACGGCCAGAGCCACCGCCAGCATGGCGAAGGGGATAAGCAGGTAGAGCCATTTCTGCAGCGTTCGCATGGGCCGATGCTACGCAGCACACCACCCGCATGGCAAGGGGCAGTATGCGCTGCACTGCCCGGAATGCGGGATAAAAAACATATGAATTATTTTTTGATTTTATGAAACAAATGTGTTTTTCTGTTGGGGTGTCGTTGGCAAGGTGAAATCATGGTTACTTTCTCCAGTCTGGAAAAGGAATTGCAGCGGCGTTATCCGGCGCTCAGCCCCCGTCTGAAGACGGCGGCGCGCTATGCGCTCGACATGCCCGACGATATTGCCCTGCTGCCCCTGCGCCGTGTCGCTGCCCGCGCCGGCGTGGCGCCGGCGACACTGGTGCGTCTGGCCCGGGCGATGGATTTTTCCAGCTACAGCGCCTTCCGCGATGTCTTTGCCCAGCGCCTGCGCAGCGGGCCGGGGCGCTATGGCGGTAATGCCCGGGCATTGCAGGCAAGGGAATCGGCACAGGCCGGGGACGGACCTGCCGCCTCCGGTTCGGGCGGGGTGCTTGGCGAATTGTTCGCGATGGACAAGGACAATCTCGACCGGACCCTGGCGGAAAATCCGCCCGCATCCTTCTGTGCTGCGGCCGGGCGGCTGATGGCGGCCCGGCGCGTTTATGTGGTCGGGCGGCGGAAATGTTTCCCTGTTGCCTCCTATTTTCATTATGCGGCGCGAATGTGCCGCAAGGATGTGTTCCTCGCTCAGGGCATAGGCGGCATGGTCATGGACGATCTGGTTGAAATAAGTGGCGATGACATGCTGCTGGCGGCCGGTTTCGAACCCTATGCGAAGGAAACGGTCATGGCGGTGCAATATGCCCGTGTCCGCGGCGCCGGGCTGATCGCCATCACCGACAGCCCGGTATCGCCGCTGGCGGCAGAGGGGGGCGATGTCTTCGTCGTAGCCAATGCCAGCCCCTCCTTCTTCCGCTCGATCACCGGTGCCATGGCCATTGCCCAGGCGCTGGTGGCGCAGATGGTTGCCCGCGGCGGTGAAGAGGTGCTCGCGCGGATCGAGCAGATGGAAAAAAACCTCGATGGTTTCGAGGCCTACTGGATGGAGAAATCTTGAATGACCCATGTGTTTCACCGCCATTGCGGTGCGGTGCCGCCGCTGGCCGTGCGCGGAGAGGGCGCCTATGTGATCGATGGCGATGGCCGGCGCTATTTCGATGCCTCGGGCGGGGCGGCGGTATCCTGTCTGGGGCACAGCGACGAGGATGTCCGCGCGGCGATCAAGGCACAGATCGATCGTCTCGCCTATGCCCATTCCGGTTTCTTCACCACTGAACCGACCGAGGAACTGGCCGATTACCTGGCCGCCCGCGCGCCGGGGGATATCGATTACTTCTATTTTCTTTCCGGCGGGTCGGAGGCAGTGGAAGCGGCGCTGAAACTGGCGCGTCAGTATTTTCTGGAGCGCGGCGAGGAAAAGCGCCACCGTTTCATCGCCCGCCGCCAGAGCTATCACGGCAATACCCTCGGGGCCCTCGCGGTGGGAGGGAACATGTGGCGGCGCGAACCTTTCGCGCCTTTGATGAGCGAAGCCCATCACATCGACCCCTGTTATGAATACCGACTGCGTCAGCAGGGCGAATCGGCTGAAGAATACGGCCTTCGGGCCGCGGAGCTGCTGCGTCGGGAAATAGAACGTCTGGGGCCGGAAACGGTCTGCGCCTTCATTGCCGAGCCGGTGGTGGGGGCAACGGCAGGGGCGGTGACGGCGCCGCCGGGATATTTCAGGCGCATCCGGGAAATCTGCGACCGCTACGGGGTGTTGCTGATCCTCGACGAGGTCATGTGCGGCATGGGGCGGACCGGTTCCTTGTTCGCCTGCGAGCATGACGGTATCGCCCCCGATATCGTGACCATTGCCAAGGGCCTCGGCGCCGGATACCAGCCGATCGGGGCCATGGGGGTGTCGAAACGGATTTACGAGATCATTCGCGATGGCAGCGGATTTTTTCAGCACGGCCATACCTATATGGGGCATGCCACGGCCAGTGCCGCGGCACTGGCCGTGCTGCGCAAGATCGAGGCGGCCGGGTTACTGCACAATGTCCGCCGCCGGGGCGGGCAGCTGATGGCGGCGTTGCATGATCGCCTTGATCGGCATCCGGCTGTCGGCGATATCCGGGGGCGCGGGCTGTTCATCGGTATCGAACTGGTGGCGGACCGTGAAAGCAAGGAGCCTTTTGCACCGGAACTGAAGCTGCATGCGCAGATCAAGCGCGCGGCAATGGATGCTGGGCTGATGATCTATCCCATGGGCGGTACCATCGATGGCAGAAAGGGCGATCATATATTGCTGGCGCCGCCCTTTATCGTCAGCGAAGAGGAGGTCGCCATGATTGCCGATAAGGTCACGGCGGCCATCGATGGCGCGCTTGCCGCCTGTGTGCAGGAGGGGGGATCATGAACGATATATCCGCCACTGAACGGGAAGCGGTCACGATCATGGTGGCGCCCAACGGCGCCCGGCGCAGCAAGGCTGATCATCCGGCCCTGCCGCTATCGTCCGACGAACTGGCACAATGTGCCGAGGATTGCCTGAAAGCCGGCGCCACGGCGATCCACCTGCATGTGCGTGACGACGAGGGACGGCACAGCCTGGATGCGGAACGCTATCGTCAGGCCATTGCCGCCATTCGCGAACGTGTCGGCGATGACATGATCATCCAGGTGACGACCGAGGCTGTCGGCCGCTACCGCCCCCGCGAACAGATGGAACTGCTGCGCGAGCTGCGTCCGCAGGCGGCATCCCTGGCGATCAGGGAAATATTGCCGCAGGGGGCTACGGCCGCTGAGGTCGGGGCCTTGGCGGCCTTTCTGCATGAAATGCACGATGCCGGGGTATTGGTGCAGTACATCCTTTACGATGCCGATGACCTTCGCCGTCTTGCCGTGCTGCATGAGGAGGGGCGAATACCGCAGCGGCAGCCCTGGATGCTGTTCGTTCTGGGTCGCTATGCCCGTGACGGCCGTTCGCACCCGGGAGACCTCACCCCCTTTCTGCGGGAGCTGCAGGCCGGCCGGCTGCATGAGGCGCCCTGGAGCGTTTGTGCCTTCGGGGTCAACGAATATCTCTGCGCGGTGAATGCGGCTGCCCTCGGTGGCGATGTCCGGGTCGGGTTCGAGAACAATCTGCTGCGTGCCGATGGCAGCCTGGCCGCGGATAATGCCGACAATGTGGCCCGGATTGCCGAGGCAATCGATAAAATGGGCCGGAAGATCGCAACGGCGCAGGAGACCCTGGACAGACTCCGCCATTCTGCCGGGGCCGTTCGCCAAACGTGATGCCCGGGAGAATATTCATTTGGATTCAGCCTTCAGAATCTGACGGAAGAACGCCCGTGAAAATGCCCGGTTGAAGCCACGCGGTTGAGAAATATCCCTTGCCCGAGTGGTTTCGAAGCGGAGTTTTCAGATACGTTATGACCAGGAACGGTCGGAAAGGTGTCGGGTATTTTTACATTTTTTCTTCGGAGTAACTTTGCGCTGATTTTATCCAATTGAAGGATAATAATATTTCAAGACTGGCATGATGCTTGCTTGTGATCCGTCAGTGGTCATGGATATGGCCAAGTTTAGCGGTTCTGGCGGAGGGGGCGGCAAAGTAGCAGGTTCTACCGCGTTGTTCTGCCGAGAATTGGCAGATGTAAAAATTGTTGCCTTGGGTAGCTTCGTTCGTTCAGGCGTTGAATCAAACCTCCTGCCAAATTGTAGAGAGAGAATCTAAAAGTTGCAGAGGAGGATCTGAAGTATGAGCATCCGTTTGGGGTACTTGGTAAAGCCGGTGATGGCTGTTGCGGTTCTTGCGCTGGCGGGGCTGCAGCCCGCGGCGGCGGCGTTGATAGTGGACCGAGGGCTGCCGACCGATAATCTGAATAATGCCGCAGGTTCCAACCGAAGCAATGTGGCATGGGATTTATACCCGCCTGAAACCTATATATCCGGAGATGATTTCACCCTGCCCGATGCCGGCGGCAAGGCCTGGCGGATAGACACGATTCGTGTATGGGTCATTGCTGACAATTCACAGGGAGTATCCATCGCCTTGGGCGATCGTTACGACACGGTTTCGCTGTTTTTAGGCGATGCTTCCGCTACCACTGCCGACCGGGTCAAGACATCGGGTATCATTGCCGGTAGCAATGCGACGGATAATCCGGATGTCGTCATCACCCCGGTAACCTATAGCAATGGCGAGGAATATCAGGGGCCCAGCGGAAGTTTCATGCAGATCTGGCAGATAGATTTCAATAACCTTGGCGTGTTCGCCCCCGGTAAGCTGATGTTTGCGGTAGATGGTGTCGGTCCTCTGGACATATATTGGTTCAATCACGCGTCGAATGCAGCCTTGAGCGGCTCTCCTCAGGATGGGGCGGATGACCAGATGCTTTGGTTCACCGGCTCAGCCAGTGACGCAAGCATTACTTTGAGCGGAACCTGGGATTCCAACGGCAGTGGCTGGGATAAGTCGAGCGATCACAATATCCAGGTGTTTGCGACCGCCGTGTCGGTGCCCGAGCCGGGAACCCTGGCATTATTGGGTTTCGGCCTTTTCGCCGTATTCGCTGCTGGCAGGCGGCGCGTTGCGGTGGAACGGTAACTTCATCAGAGAGGGGGCCGACGTCATAACCCGGTCCGTTTTGGTGTTGCGGCGCGGGCTGCACAGCCAGGTTATGCAGCCCAACAGGATGCATTTTACCCATATCTCTTGACCTGCTTCCTAAAGACAGGGAATCGCGGTCGCCATAACTTGGGAAGTCTGAAACCACCGGGAAGACAGCTTCTGAACGGTCGCAGGCGCCTGAAAACAAAGGGGCCCTGAAATGAAAGACCCCGCTGCCGGGCAGCGGGGTCCTGGTATCTGGCGGATTGCCTTGCGGAAAGCTTATTTCGACAAGGACTTGAGATAAGCGATAACGTTCTCGCGGTCTTTTTCCTTGCGCAGGCCGCCGAAGGACATTTTCGTTTTCTTGATGAATTTCCGCGGCTTTTTCAGGAATTTGTCGAGGTTTTCCTCGGTCCAGACCAGACCGTCGGCACCGGCTTTCTTCATGGCCTTGGAGTATTTGAAGCCTTCATGGCTGGCCGCCTTGCGGCCGACGATACCATAAAGATTGGGACCAACCTTGTTCTTGCCGCCGGCTTCGGCTGTATGACAGGCCTTGCACTTCTTGAACACCTTGGCGCCCTTGGCCGGATCCCCGGCGGCAGCGGCCTGGCCGGCAGCGGCAGAGAGTGCCAGGGCAACACCCATTGCTAAGACTTTTGCGAACTTCATATCCTTGTCTCCTGATCTAGACGCGTAAACCATCTGTGCCGCGACTACAGCGCGACGTTCGAAACCATACGGCCATACCATCCCATGCAGCATGCCCGGTGAATATGGGCAGAACATGGCGATCCGGCCTCGGCCCTTTACCGTCCGCACGGGCGGGCGGCCCTCCCCGCGCTTCATCATATACACAAGCGCGGCTCGTGGATCAAAGGCAAGTTTTTTCCGCCGGTCGGAACCGACTCATGAGGAAATGGTTTCGTTTCAAAGGAGAATTCGATCCCGCAGCGCACTTGTTCACGGAGTATTAACCAACAGCGGCGAATATTATGTCATGCCCGTTGTAATCATTCGAAGATGCTGGCGGTGGGCAGCCATGCCTTGCCCTGCGGCGGAAAGGTGGGAAAGGTGAAAAAACTGACGAAAGCTGACATTGAGGGCCTGCTGACAAATCCCGACGAAGGCGGGCGTGTGGAGGCCGCGAGCAAGGTTGCGGAAGTCTTCAATGTCGGACAGTTGAGCGATACCGAACGGGAAATCGCCCTCGATATCTTCCGTATCATGCTGGAAGATGCCGCCGTCAGGGTGCGTCAGGCCCTGTCGGAGAACCTGAAGCTCAACCCGGATGTTCCCCCGGACGTAGCCAAGACCCTGGCTTCCGACGTTGCCGAAGTGGCGGCGCCGATGCTCGAATATTCGGAAGTGCTGAGCGATGAGGATCTGATCGAGATCATCGGCAGCCGTCCGACGGAGCATATGAAGGCCATCGCCCGGCGCTCCCGGGTTTCCGAATCCGTCTCCGGCGCCCTTGTCGACAAGGGCGATGAGGATGTCGTTGCCACGTTGATGAGCAATGAAGGGGCGGAAATCGCCGAGGAAACCTATCAGAAGGCCATGGACAATTTCGGCGAAAGCGAAAAGGTCAACAGCGCCATGGCCCATCGCAGCCAGTTGCCCCTTTCCGTTTCGGAACGGCTGGTGACCCTGGTCTCCGATGCCCTGAAGGAACATCTCGTCACCCATCATGCCATGTCGCCGGATATGGCGATGGATCTGGTGATGGAAAGCCGCGAGCGGGCCATTCTGGGTTTGGTGGACAATGACACCGACATCAAGGATACATTCGAACTGGTCCGCCAGCTTCATGACAACGGCCGTCTGACCGATACGCTGATCGTGCGTTCCATCTGCCTTGGCGATATCGATTTCTTCGAGGTGGCCATGGCCGTGCGTGCCGGGGTGCCGGTGCCCAACGCCCATATTCTGATTCACGATGCCGGCGGCGAGGGGCTGAAGCGTCTGTATCGCAAATCCGGTATCGACGATAAATATTACAAGCTGGTTTGTTCTGCGGTACAGATTTCCGCCGAAATGGAACTGGATGGCGGCGATCGCGATCGGGAACGTTTCCGCAACCGCATGATCACGCGGGTGCTGACCCAGTTCGAAAATGAATTCGACGATGAGAATTTCGAATATCTCGCCAATAAGATGATCGGAATACCCCTTTCCTCCGCCATGCCTGCAAGTGCCGAGGCCTATTCCGTTTCCTGACGCCGCCTCTGCTTGATCGCCGGCGGGTCCCGTGCCATTCTGCGCCGAGGCGGGGCTGCTGGGCGATGGGACGGCGTGGATAATACGCTTCAGAAGAAGATGGCCACCTTATCCGTGCACACCGGCGCGGGCACGGATGCTCCCTGCGTCAGGCTCGGCGGTGACTGGACCGTCGAACAGGCTGGCGATATTCAACGGAAAATAGCGGAACTGATCCTGACACCGGGGGAAGCGTACAGGATCGATGCCGCACAGATCCGCCGCCTCGATACCACGGGGGCCCTGCTGCTGATCAAGCTGGCCCGGCGCTGCGGGAGCGATGCTGCAACCGTCATTGCCCAGGGCGGCCTGCCGGAACGCCTGAAAGAGCTTTTGAGCGTGGTGGACAGCCACATTGCCGCGCCGGCGCCCGAACCGCCGGCGCGTACCGGATTGCTGCATCTGGTCGAACAGGTGGGTGAAACCGCCCTCTGGCTGTGGAAGGACAGCCTGCAGTTCATCGCCTTTGTCGGGGCGGTGGTGCAGACATTCTTTTTCGTGCTGACCCGTCCCCGGCGTTTCCGTTTTACCTCCTTGGTGTTCAGCATCGAGCAGGTCGGGCTGAACGCCCTGCCGATCGTCGGGCTGATCTCCTTTCTCATCGGGGTGGTGCTGGCCTATCAGGGGGCCAGCCAGCTGCGCCGTTTCGGTGCGGAAATTTTCGTCGTCGATCTGATTGCGATTTCAGTACTGCGCGAGGTCGGTATCCTGCTGACGGCCATTGTCGTTGCCGGTCGTTCGGGCAGTGCCTTTACGGCCCAGATCGGATCGATGGTCGTCCATGAGGAAGTGGACGCCATGCGCACCATCGGCCTCGATCCGATGGAGGTGCTGGTGCTGCCCAGGGTTCTGGCGCTGGTGATTGCCCTGCCGCTTCTGGCGTTTTTTTCCGATATCCTCGGCCTGATCGGCGGCGGGCTGATGGCCTGGGTGACGCAAGGGCTCTCCCCGGTACTGTTTATGGAGCGGCTGCAGGAAAATATCGGTTTCTGGACCTTCGGCGTCGGCATGATCAAGGCGCCGGTTTTCGCGGCGCTGATTTCCCTGGTCGGCTGTTACGAGGGTTTTCAGGTTTCCGGCAGTGCCGAATCGGTCGGGCGGCAGACGACGCGTTCGGTGGTCGAGGCGATCTTTCTGGTCATTGTCGCCGATGCCGTGTTCTCGATCTTCTTCAACATGATCGGGATATAGACCATGGACGGGGACGTCATCATCGACATTCAGGGGCTGTGCAACCGTTTCGGGCCGCATGTGGTGCATGACGGTCTCGACCTGCAGGTGCGCCGTGGCGAGGTGCTGGGCGTCGTCGGCGGCTCGGGCACCGGCAAGTCGGTGCTGTTGCGTACGATCGTCGGCCTGAACAGGCCGGCGGCGGGGCGGATACGGGTATTCGGGCAGGATACGCGCAATCTCGATGCCGCCGCGCGCCGGGCGCTGGAACGGCGCTGGGGGGTGTTGTTTCAGGACGGGGCGCTGTTCAGCTCGCTGACGGTGGCGCAGAATGTGCAGGTTCCCTTGCGCGAGCATCTCGCCCTGCCGCAGCCGCTGATGGACGAGATCGCGGCGCTGAAGATCGCCCTGTCGGGGCTGAAGGCCGAGGCCGGGGCGAAATTCCCCGCCGAACTGTCGGGCGGCATGCGCAAGCGCGCAGGCCTGGCCCGGGCCCTGGCGCTGGATCCGGAGATCCTGTTCCTCGACGAGCCGACGGCGGGGCTGGATCCCATTGGCGCCGCGGCCTTCGATCAGCTCATACTCGAACTCAGCCATGCCCTGGGGCTGACGGTATTCATGGTCACCCACGATCTGGACAGTCTCTATACGATCTGCGACCGGGTGGCGGTGCTGGCGGAAAAGAAGGTCCTGGCCGTGGACACCATCGACCGCCTTCTGGATAATGATCATCCTTGGATACACGAATATTTCCATGGACCCAGGGCCCGGGCGGCGCTGCGGGCGGCTCCGGAGCGGGGCGAGGAGGGAAGCGGATAATGGAAACGCGTGCCAGTCACCTTATCATCGGGTTTTTCGTGATCGGCTTTACGGCGGCGGCGTTTGCGTTCGTCTTCTGGCTGACCAAACGGGAGGTCAATCAGGAATTCGCCTATTACCGGATCTATTTCAACGAAAGCGTCGCGGGATTGGGCATTGGCGGCGATGTGCGCTACCGGGGCATCCGCGCCGGTGCGGTGACCGATATCCGTATCGATCCCAAGGATCCGTCGCGGGTGATGGTGACGGCGGAAATCGACAAGCGCTTCATCATCCGCCAGGGCGATGAGGCGGAACTTCAGGCCCAGGGCATAACGGGGCTGTCCTATGTCAATATCGGCGGGGCGGCGGCGGACAGCCCGCCATTGACCCCGGCTAAGGGGGAAAAGCTCGCGGTCATCCCCTCCCGGCCGTCATCGCTGCAGAAACTGTTCTCCGGCGCTCCGGATCTGATCGCCAGCGGCATCGAACTGACCAACCGCGCCGCCGATCTGCTGAACGAGGACAACCGCCGCGCGATCGGCAATATTCTTGCCGATATCAACCGGATTACCGATACGATGGCGGCCCAGCGGGAGCGGATCGAACGCTTGCTGGTCATGGCGGAAAAATTCGGCGGCGATATGAACGAAACGGTGGTGGCGCTGAAGGATACGGCCCGGCGCGCCAACCGGCTGCTCGATGAAAGCGCGGCGACGATGGCGGTGGCCCGCGGAACGCTCAGCGGCGTCGATTCGGTGGTGGACGGCGAGCTGCGCACCACGCTGAACGAATTTTCCAAAGCGGCGGATCGCGTCGGCAGGCTGGCGGAGGAAAGCACGGCGATGATTGCCGAAAACCGCGAACCCCTGCATGCCTTCGCCGCCGACGGTCTGCCCAAATTCAACAGTTTCATCGATGAGGCGCGGGTGCTGATCGCGGCGCTGTCGCGCCTGACCGAACGGCTGGAAAGCGACGGGGCGCGTTTCCTGCTCGGCAACCGCGATGCCGAGTACAAGGCGGAGTAGGGATCATGGTATTTTTCAGCTTCTTCCGGCGCCATCTCGCCGTTCTTCTTCTGCCTCTGCTGCTGGGGGGCTGTGCCGGGCTGCTGCCCGGTGCGGGACCGGCGCCGAACATGTACAATCTGACGCCGAAGAACACATTCCCTCAGGGCATGACGCCGGTGCGCTGGCAATTGGTGATCGAGGAGCCGCTGGCCGCGGGCGGGCTCGATACCAACCGCATTGCCCTGCGCCCACGACCGACGGAGCTGAAGTATTTCGCCGGTTCCCGCTGGACCGAACGGGCACCGCGCATGGTGCAGACCCTGATTGTCGAAAGTTTCGAGAATACCAATGCGATCACTGCGGTGGGGCGTCAGGCCATCGGGTTACGCTCCGATTACAGCCTGAAGACGGAAATGCGGGAATTTCAGGCCGAATATTTTAACGGCAGCGGCCGGGCACCGCGTATTCGCGTGCGTCTGAACGCCAAGCTGGTGCGCAAGCCGCGGGAAAATATCGTCGCTTCACGCACCTTCGAGAAGGTCGTTACCGCGGAAGGGACGAACATGCAGGCCATCGTTCTGGCCTTCGATGAGGCACTGGGCAAGGTGATCAAGCAGCTTGTGATCTGGACCCTGCGCGAGGGAGAGGCCGACTGGCAACGCCATCAGGGACGGCGGGTGCAGCCTTCTTCTTCATGAAGGGACGCTCATCCCGCTTTCATTCAGTCGCCCGGACAGCCAGGCGGTGCAGCGTTCTATCATGGCATCGACGCCGGGGCTGCGTCCGGCGGCGCGCAGGCTGGCATGAACCAGCCCCTTTCCCAGATGCAGTGACACGGGCACCCCGGCCCGGCGCAGACGCTCGGCGAAGGCATAGGCTTCGTCGCGCAGGGGATCGTGTTCCACCGGCAGCAGCAACACCGGCGGCAGGCCCGAGAGATTCGGCGCCGCCAGCGGCGATCCGTAAGGGCCGTGATCGAAGCCGGGACCGTAATAGGCGTCGCGATAGGCGGTCAGGTCGGCGGTGCGGAGCAGGGGCGCCTCGGCTTCCTCGCTGAAGGAGGGCAGGTCGAGCTGCCAGCCCAGGGCCGGGTAGATCAGGGCCATTCCGGCCAGGCTTTCTCTGCCCCGGTCGCGGTTGAGCAGGGCCAGCCCGGCGCACAGCGTCGCCCCGGCGCTGTCGCCGCACAGGGCGATGCGGCCATCGTCTTGCATCTGTGTGCCCAGCCAGGCCAGTGCCGCCGCCGAATCGTCCAATGCCGCAGGGCAGCGATGCTCCGGGGCCAGGCGATAATCAATGGCCAGCACCGGCTGGCCGGTGCGTTCGCAGATATGGGCGGCGATGAAATCATGGCTGTCCAGCCCGCCGAGGACGAATCCCCCGCCATGCAGAAACAATATGGCGCCCTTCGCCCCCTGCAGGACCTTGCCGCGGCAATACAGTCGGTAGGGAATATCGCCCGCCGGACCGGGCAGCATACCGTCGCGGGCGCTGACGGCGGCAGAGCGGGGCGGGTTCAGATGGCGGCACAGGCGGTCGTACAGGGCCCGCTGTTCGTCGAGTGAGCGGGGCGCCGGGGCTGCGGCCGTGAAGGCTTCTGCCTCTTCGATGAAAGCGGCGATCTGGGGTTCGAGCATGGGGTACCTGCATGTGATGCTGCCACGGCATTCTGTTCCGGGCAGAAGAAATCCCGATTCGGGTTTTCGCAGCCCTCCGGCTGCTTGGCAAGAGGGCTGAATGACAGAATGTGTGCTAACAGGTTGACGGCGGCGCGTTTTCAGCGAAAGATTTCCGCAGATGGCTGTGGGGATGAGGAAACGTTTCGTTCGTCCTGCCTGTTTGCGGGCAAGATTGTTTCGACAGCCACAAGAACGAGCCCATGGGGGGCCGGAATTTCAATCAGGGGGAGACAATCCGACATGCGATTGACCAAACTATTCATGGCGGGGGCGGCGGCTTTGACGCTGTTCGCAGCCCAGCCCGCAGTTACGGTGAATGCGGAAACCCTGCGCTTTGCCTTCCAGGGCGATGCCAATTCGATGGATCCGTACAATCTGAACGAAACCTTCACGTTGGGCTTCCTCGGCAATATTTACGAGGGGCTGATTCGGCGCAATGCCAATCTGGAAATCGAACCGGCCCTGGCCGAAAGCTGGGAAATCGTCGAGCCGACGCGCTGGCGCTTCCATCTGCGCAAGGGCGTGAAATTCCATGACGGCACGCCCTTTACCGCTGACGATGTGCTGTTTTCCGCCGATCGCGTCCGCGCCGACGGCAGCGACCTGAAGACCCGCCTGAGTGCCGATACCAAGGTCGTCAAGGTCGATGACTATACGGTCGATTTCATCACGCCCAAGCCCAACCCCATCCTGATCGCGGAATGGGAAACCTTCTACATCATGTCGAAGAAATGGGCCGAAAAATATGGCGCGGTGAAGCCGCAGCAGGCCACCGGCAATGAGGAAAACTACGCAACCCGCCATGCCAACGGTACCGGCCCCTTCAAGCTGGTCAGCCGCGAAATCGACGTGAAAACGGTGCTGGAGGCCAACCCCGACTGGTGGGGCAATGCCACCAAGAAGACCAATGTCACCCGTGTCGAGTTCCAGCCGATTTCCCAGGATGCAACCCGCGTGGCCGCCCTGCTGTCGGGCGAGCTGGACATGGCCTATCCCATTCCCGTGCAGGATCAGAAGCGGGTGAATGCCAATCCGGGCACCAAGGTGATCGTCGGTCCCGAACTGCGCACGATCTTCCTGGGCATGGACGAATACCGCGACGAATTGCTCTATTCCAACGTCAAGGGCAAGAACCCCTTCAAGGACAAGCGCGTCCGCCAGGCCTTCTATCAGGCGATCAATATCGAGGCGATCAAGAAAAAGGTCATGCGCGGCCTGTCCAACCCCTCGGCAATGATGGTCGCACCGGGCATCAACGGCTGGTCGGACAAGTACAAGCGCCTGCCCTACGATCCGAAGAAGGCCAAGGCCCTGCTGGCCGAGGCCGGTTATCCCAACGGCTTCGAGGTCGGCATGGACTGCCCCAATGACCGCTATGTCAATGACGAGGCGATCTGTCAGGCCGTGGTCTCGATGCTGGCCAAGGTCGGGGTGAAGGTCAACCTGCTGGCCCAGCCGAAGGCGAAATACTTCAAGAAGGTGCTGGCACCGAATTTCGACACCAGCTTCTACCTGATCGGCTGGACGCCGTCCTCGCTGGATGCGCTGAACGTTCTGTACAATCTGCTCAACTGCTACGATCCGAAGACCGGCCGCGGCAAATTCAATCTCGGCCGCTACTGCAATCCGGAAGTGGACAAGCTGACGGATCAGATTCTCGTCGAAACCGATCAGGAAAAGCGTAACGCCCTGATCAACAAGGCCTGGGATCTGACCCTGGGGGACATCGCCACCCTGCCGCTGCATCAGCAGGCCCTGTCCTGGGGCGTGCGGGACAATGTTTCCCTGAAACAGCGTGCGGATAATGTGTTCCTGATCCGCGAAGTCGTGATCAAGAAATAGCATTCCCTGATGCCCCGGGGCGGGATCGCCGCCCCGGGGCCCGTTTCTTTCCGGGTTTTTCATGCTTGCATTCGTTTTACGCCGCTTGGTGCAATCGCTGCTGGTGATGTTTTTCGTCGCCCTGCTGGCGTTTTCCATGTTCCGTTTTCTCGGCGATCCCATCGCGCAGATGGTGGGCCAGGACACTTCCCTGCAGGAGCGTGAGCGCCTGCGCGTCGAGCTGGGGCTGAACGATCCGGTGCCGGTACAGTTCGCCCGTTATGTCGCCGGGGTGCTGAAGGGGGAATTCGGCATTTCCTACCGTATCGGCCGCCCCGTGGACGAACTGATCGCCGAACGGCTGCCCGCGACATTGGAGCTGAGCTTCGTCGCCGCGCTGTTCGCCCTGCTCGCGGGTATTCCCATGGGGGTCTATACGGGGCTGTATCCCGACCGCTGGCTGTCGAAGGTGCTGTTGTCGCTGTCGCTGATGGGAATCGCCCTGCCGACCTTTCTGATCGGCATCCTGCTTATCCTGATTTTTGGCGTCAATCTCGGCCTGCTGCCCACTTTCGGCCGTGGCGAGGTGGTGCATATCGGTTTCTGGTCGACCGGGTTTCTCACCATCAGCGGGCTGAAATCGCTGATCATGCCCGCGATCACGCTGGGCATGTTCCAGCTGGCCCTGATCATGCGGCTGGTGCGTTCCGAAATGCTGGAGGTGCTGCGCACCGATTTCATCAAATTCGCCCGTGCCAGGGGGTTGAGCAACCGCGCGGTCTATTTCGGCCATGCGCTGAAAAACACGCTGGTGCCGGTGATCACCATTACCGGGCTGCAGATCGGCTCCATCATCGCCTTTGCCATCATTACCGAAAGCGTCTTTCAGTGGCCGGGCATGGGGCTTTTGTTCATTCAGGCCATTCAGTTCGTCGATATTCCGGTCATGTCCACCTATCTCATTCTCATCGCTTTTTTCTTCGTCGTGATCAATCTGACCGTCGATCTGCTCTATTATGCCGTCGATCCGCGCCTTCGGGTCCATGGCGGTGCCGGGGGGAAATAGCATGCTGTCGCAAAGCCGGTTTGCCGATTCGCTGCGGCGGTTTTTCGACAGCGATATCTGGTACAGTTTCAAATCCTCCAGGGTGACGGTGGCGGCCGCGATCGTAACCGCGGTGATGATCCTGACAGCCATATTCAGCCCCTGGATTGCGCCGCAGAACCCGTTCGATCCTGCATCCCTCGACCTGATGGATGCCTTCACGCCGCCGGTCTGGTACGAGGACGGCGTGCCGAAATACCTGCTGGGCACGGACGATCAGGGCCGGGACATGCTTTCCGCGCTGATGTACGGGGCGCGGATTTCGATCTTCGTCGGTTTCGTGGCGGTGCTGGTATCGATGCTGATCGGGGTGACGCTGGGCGTCATCGCCGGTTATGTCGGCGGGGCGGTGGATGCGCTGATCATGCGCATCGCCGATATCCAGTTCACCTTTCCGGCAATTCTGGTGGCGCTGCTGGTGGACGGCATCATGCGCGGCATCCTGCCCAAGGAAGTGCATGACGATCTGGTGCTGGTGGTGATCATTCTGGCGCTCGGCGTGTCGGGCTGGCCGCAATTCGCCCGTACCGTGCGCGGTTCCACCCTGGTGGAGAAGAACAAGGAATACGTGCTGGCCGCCCGTGTGATCGGGCTGAAGCGCTCGACCATCATGCTGTCGCACGTGCTGCCCAATGTTCTGGGGCCGGTGCTGGTGATCGGCACCATCAATCTGGCGATCGCGATTCTGGGCGAGGCGACGCTCTCCTTCCTTGGCGTCGGCGTGCCGCCGACCGAGCCGTCGCTGGGAACCCTGATCCGCATTGGTAACGATTTTCTCTTCTCCGGCGAATGGTGGATCGTCATTTTCCCCGGGCTGACCCTGGCGCTGCTGGTGCTTTCGGTCAATCTGCTGGGGGACTGGCTGCGCGATGCGCTGAATCCCAAGCTGCGCTGAGGGACGGGGCATGAACGGCATGGAAAACAACGTTGCAGCCCCCGTGGCGGATACCGCGCCCGCCCTGCTGGAGGTTCGTTCCCTCAGGGTGGAGTTTCCGACGCGCCGGGGCACGCTGGTTGCGGTCGACGATGTCAGCTTCTCGCTGCGCGCGGGCGAAATTCTCGGCGTCGTCGGCGAATCGGGGGCGGGTAAATCGATGACCGGCACGGCGATCATCGGCTTGCTGGAGCCGCCGGGGCGCATCGCCGGCGGGGAAATCCTGCTCGAGGGGCGGCGGATCGACAATCTCGATTACGAACGGATGCGCCGTATCCGCGGCAAGGAGATCGGCGCGATTTTTCAGGATCCGCTGACCAGCCTCAACCCGCTCTATACGGTGGGGCGTCAATTGGTGGAGACGATCCGCACCCATCTGACGATGACCGAGGCCCAGGCGCGCCGCCATGCCCTGGACATGCTCAAGGAGGTGGGGATTCCGGCGGCGGAGGAGCGGATCGATCATTACCCCCATCAATTCTCCGGCGGTATGCGCCAGCGGGTGGTGATCGCCCTGGCGCTTTGTGCCGGGCCGAAGCTGGTTATCGCCGATGAACCGACCACGGCGCTGGATGTGTCGATACAGGCGCAGATCATCACCCTGCTCAAGCGGCTGTGCCGCGATCATGGCACGGCGGTGATGCTGGTCACCCATGACATGGGGGTGATTGCAGAAGCAGCGGACCGCGTGGCGGTGATGTATGCGGGGCGGCTGGTCGAAATCGGCCCGGCCCAGGCGGTGATCCGGGATGCCCATCATCCCTATACACGGGGGTTGATGGGATCCATTCCGACCATCGGGCGCGATGTCGAACGGCTGGAGCAGATCGACGGTTCGATGCCGCGCCTCGATGCCATTCCGCCGGGCTGTGCCTTCAATCCCCGTTGCCGGCAGCGTTTCGGACGTTGCGAGCGCGAGAAACCGTCCCTGATCGGTCAGGGGGACCGCGCCGTCGCCTGCTGGTTACACGAACAGGGGGAGGGCGCGTCATGAGCGAGGATCTGAACCGTGAACGCGACGGCGAGGCATTCGTTCTCCGTGTCGAGGGGCTGACGCGTTACTTCGATGTCTCCCCGCCATGGCTCAATCGCGTGATCGAACGGACCGGCAAGCGGATCGTCAGGGCGGTCGATGGCGTCGATTTCGCCATCCGCAAGGGGGAGACCTTCAGCCTGGTCGGCGAATCCGGTTGCGGCAAGTCCACCGTGGCGCGGCTGATTTCCGGTCTGTACGAGCCCAGCGCCGGGGCCATGCATTTCGGCAGGCGCGGCGACAGCGGCGAAAAACTGCGGGTGCAGATGATTTTTCAGGATCCCTATGCCTCGCTCAATCCGCGCTGGCGGGTTGCCGATATCGTTGCCGAACCGATCCGCGTCTACAATCTTTGTCCCGATGCCGCCTCCCGCCGCCGCCGGGTGGGAGAGCTGCTGGAGCAGGTCGGCCTGTCCGCCAGCGACGGCGAGAAGTTTCCCCATGAATTTTCGGGCGGGCAGCGCCAGCGCATTTCCATCGCGCGGGCCTTGGCGGGGGAGCCTGATTTTCTGGTCTGCGATGAGCCGACATCGGCGCTGGATGTTTCGGTACAGGCGCAGATCCTCAATCTGATGAAGGACCTGCAACGCGAATACGGGCTGACCTATCTGTTCATCAGCCATGATCTGGCGGTGGTGTATCATATTTCCACCACCGTCGGGGTGATGTATCTGGGCCGTCTGGTGGAATGGGCGGAAAAAAAGACGCTGTTTTCCGATCCCCGCCATCCCTATACGCGGATGCTGCTGGCGGCGATCCCCGATCTGGGGATGAGCGGCAAACCCCGCACGCCGGTGGCCGGCGAGGTGCCGAGCCCGATCAATCCGCCGCCGGGCTGCGCCTTTCATCCGCGCTGCCCCTTCGCCGAGGAGCGCTGCCGCCGGGAAGTGCCGCAGATGCGTTCCGTCGGCGGGCGCTATGTTTCCTGCCACGGGGTTGAGGAGGGGCGGATTCCCGATGAGGACGCGCTCGTGCCGATGAATGGAGAGAGGCAATGAACAAGCCCGTTTTTCCCGAAGAGATCGTTCGTGACATGACGGAGTGGCGCCGCGATATTCATCGCCATCCCGAAACGGCCTTCGAGGAGGAGCGGACGGCGCGGATCGTCGCCGGGTTGCTTGAAAGCTGGGGGATCGAGGTGCATCGCGGCCTGGCGCGCACCGGTGTCGTCGGGACCCTGAAGGTCGGCAGTTCCCCGCGCTGTATCGGCCTGCGCGCCGATCTGGATGCGCTGGATCTGGAGGAAATGACCAATGTGCCCTGGTCCTCCACCATCCGGGGCAAGATGCATGCCTGCGGTCACGACGGTCATACGGCGATGCTGTTGGGGGCGGCGCGTTATCTGGCCGAAACCCGCCGTTTCGACGGCACGGTGCGTTTCATCTTTCAGCCGGCGGAAGAAAATGTCGCCGGCGGGCGGCGCATGATCGAGGACGGGCTGTTCGAACTGTTTCCTGTCGATGCCGTTTACGGCATGCATAACATGCCGGGGCTGCCCGTGGGAGAATTCGCCATCCGCAAGGGGCCGCTGATGGCGGCCGCGGATTTCTTCCGCCTGAAAATCACCGGTCGGGGCGGGCACGGGGCCTTTCCTCACGAAAGCCGCGATCCGATCGTGGCGGCGGCGCAGATCGTCTCGGCCTGGCAGGGTATTGTCAGCCGTAATACGGATCCGATGAAGGCCGCCGTGATCAGCGTCACCCGCATTCATGGCGGCGAGACCGGCAATGTCATCCCCGAGGAGGTGGAACTGGCCGGCACCACCCGCAGCTTCGAACCCGCCGTGCAGGATATGATCGAGGAACGCATGCGCATCACCGCCGAAGGCATCGCCCTTGCCTGCGGTGTGGCGGCGGAACTGGAATACGAACGCCGCTATTGCGCCACCATCAACAGCGAGCGGGAAACGGAGGTCGCCGTGAAGACGGCGGCGGCCCTCGTCGGGCGGGGGCAGGTGAATGCGGATACGCCGCCGGTCATGGGGGCGGAGGATTTCGGCTGGATGCTGCGCGAACGCCCGGGTGCCTTTATCTTCATCGGTAACGGAACCGAAAAAGGCGGTTGCATGATCCACAACCCCCATTACGATTTCAATGACGATATTCTGCCTCTTGGCGCGGCCTATTGGTGCCGCCTTGTCGAAGGGCAGCTCGGTAAAGGGTAAGCATTGAATCAGGGGTGATGGTAGCAATGCAAAGCGGCGGTCTGTATAATTGGCTGAAATGCAATATATGCATGAAGCATTACAATAAAATATATATATTTTATATGCTTGTATGGGCATCATATACTTTATTTATAGTTAGTTTTGTATTATCCTATGATGAGAGCCAAAAATTGATGATTTATAAATATTTCCAATTATTCGATATGAAATTTATTGAAGATTTTATTGCAAGTTTTTCATATTTCAATGATCCTTTTCGTGTGGCGGGGTTAACGGTAATAATTTTTCCTATTGTTTTGCTTAATATTTTTCATATTGTTTTCATACCTGTGCTTAAAAGAAAACTTAAATTGAATTACCATAGGGGCATTGGTTATCTTTGTAGTATTTATGGTAAATATTTGTGTCACGTGGTATCATATATATCGGTATTTTTTTTAGTATTATCTTTTATATATGTTTTTCGTTTGGCAGTATTGTACGATACATACAGTGACGATAAGTTTTATAGCTTATCGGCTATGTTGTTTATGGGTGGTGCTTTTCTTTCCAATGTCCCATGTCTTGTCGTGGTGCTGAAATGGGATATCAAAACATTCCGGCACAGGTTGCGGCTTTTGCGGTACAGACGTCGCTTCGTCGAAGGGCGGCTCGGTAAAGGGTGAGCGTTGAATTCAGGGGTGTATGGTAACAATGCATAGAGGCACTCTGTATGATTGGCTAAAATGCAATATATGCATGAAATATAACGGAATATTATATTTGTTGTTTAGATTTATTTTTGTTCCATATGCTTTATTTATGTTATATTTAGTTGTATTTTATAATCAACCAACGGAAATGGTTTATATATACTACCAATTATTTGATATAAAATCTGTTGAGGAATTTATTGCAAGTTTTTCGTACTTCAGAAATCCCCTGCGTGTGGCAGAGTTGACGGTTGTAATTCTCCCCATTTTATTTTTCAACATTATTAGCTTGTTATTTGTTCTGTTGTTTAAGAGAAAGTATAAAAAAAGGTATTATGACATGCTGTCAAAGAGATATAAAATAAGAGGAATGCGTTATGCGCATGAAACATTTTTTATAGGTGCGATTGTCATTTTTGGATCCCTTGTTTTCTTTTTGTACTTTTTGTTGAATTATAGTTCGTATGATAATTCTGATTATACTAATATCTCGATGTATTTGCTTTTAATGGGGTTTTTCTTTTCGAATATCCCGTTTTTTGTCGTAACGCTGAAATGGGATATCAAAACATTTCGGCACAGGTTGCGGCTTTTGCGGTACAGACGTCGCCGTTCGGTATGAAGCCGGTCGTCAGGGGCCGGATGCTGAGCTGATTGTCAATCCGGAAAAGGCTTGAGATCGGCCGCAGCCGGAATTTTCATGCCAGGTGCAGGCGCATGTTTTCCCGGGCAACGATGTTGCCTTCCCAGGCAAAGCGCGCCTCTTCTTCCAGCCGTTCCATGAAGCGGTCCTCATGGTCGGGGTCGTGGTGGAAAATGGCTAACCGTTTGACACCGGCGGCCTGGCACAGGCGCATGCCCTCCTGCCAGGTGGAATGCCCCCAGCCGATTTTGGCGGGAAATTCCTTATCCGTATAGGTGCTGTCGTAAATGACCAGGTCGGCCCCTTCGATCAGGGCGAGGATGTTTTCATCCGGTTTGCCCGGGACGTGCTCGGTATCGGTCACATAACAGAGCGATTTGCCGCGATAGGTGATGCGGTAGCCCGTCGCCCCGTCGGGATGGTTCAGCGCGATCGTGCGGATGGCGATGCCGCGCATGATCTCGAAATCTTCGCCGGCACGGAAATCCTCGAAGCTCATGCGGGCCTTCATGATATCGAGCGGCACGGGAAAGGTCGGCTGGGCCATCTGGCTGGAGAGTACCGAGCGCACGCCGCCGCGGTCCGAGAGATGACCCGCCATGATGGTGTAGGCATGGTCCTCGCGAAAGGCCGGGGCGAAGAAAGGGAAGCCGTTGATGTGATCCCAATGGGTGTGCGAAAGCAGGATATGCGCATTGTTGACGTTCTTGCGCATCAGCCAATGGCCGAGATTGCGGATCCCGGTGCCGGCATCGAGGATGATGCGCTGCCCGCCCAATGCCAGTTCGACACAGCTTGTATTACCGCCGAAGGCGACATGTCGGGAACCGGGCGTGGCGATGCTGCCGCGCACCCCCCAGAACTTGACCTTGAATGCCATTATTTATCCTGTTCACAGATGCCTTTTCATGCGGGCGTTTGTTATGGCTGTCACAATTTCATATCTGTAGCCGCGAATATGTGATCCCCGTCACATTCAACGGTAATATCCTGACACTGTTAAGAAATTTTTATTTTTCCCCCGAAAGAATGCCATGAGACATGGCGAGGGCGGGGAAAGTCGGGCTTGTTTTGTATGGTTTCCGTCGGTATTATTTGTATACAAATGAAAAAAATGAATGAATTTCTCATTGTCCCGTGGCAGCCAGTGCATTATTTACATTTTTGAAAACGGTATATTCACGATTACCAGTTATATAGTGTTAAATTAATGGCGCCGGCAGGTTCCGCCGTTTGGGACTATTGTCCGCCGCACTTGTGCCCAAGGATGGCCGGGTGTATTCGGTGGATGCCGGCGGCAGACGATTTGACCTCGGTCATGGTGCCGGCAGTGGGTATATGGTTTTCGCTGTTCGTGTTTTTCGCCGCCATGGCAATCCATGGCGCTATGCAAGGCAGGTTCGCTCATGACAGATCTTCAGGTCGCCACGGCCGGCAATACCGCTTCTTCCCGGCGGAAACTGGATTCCGTGGTCGTACGTTTCGCCGGCGATTCAGGCGACGGTATCCAGGTAACGGGCGGGCAGTTCACGCTTGCCACGGCGCTGGCGGGCAATGATCTGGCCACCTTCCCCGATTACCCGGCGGAAATCCGCGCCCCCGTCGGCACGACCTTCGGCGTTTCGGCATTTCAGATTCATTTCGGCGATCGCAGTGTCAAGACCGCAGGCGATGCGCCCGACACGCTGATCGCCTTCAACCCGGCGGCGCTGAAGGTCAATCTGCCGCGCCTGCCCAAGGGGGGCTTGCTGATCGTCGATGAAGGCAGCTTCAACGAACGTAATTTCAAGAAGGCCGAAATTACCGCCAATCCGCTGGAGGACGGATCCCTCGACGATTACAATTTGATCCGCATCGATATCACCAAACGCACGCTGGAAGCGGTAAAGCCATACGGTTTGTCGCAGAAGGAAGGGGTGCGCTGCAAGAATTTCTGGGCTCTGGGGCTGGTCTACTGGCTGTATGACCGCGATCCCGCCCCGACCGAGGAATGGCTGAAGGCCAAGTTCAGGAACAACCCCAAGATCGCCGAGGCGAACATTGCCGCCATGCATGCCGGTCATGCCTATGGCGAAACGATGGAGCTGGATGGTTTCGGTGCCTATACGGTGCCCCCGGCCCCCATTGCGCCCGGCCAGTATCGCACGGTCACCGGGGCGGAGGCCATGGCCTGGGGGCTGGTGGTCGCCGCCGGGCTTGCGGATAAGGAGATGATGTTCGCCTCCTACCCCATCACGCCCGCTTCGGTCATCCTGCATCATCTGGCCCGCCTGAGCGATTATCGCGTCACCACCTTTCAGGCGGAGGATGAGATCGCGGCCGTCTGCGCGGCCATCGGCGCGTCATATGCCGGTTCCATCGGCGTTACCTCCAGCTCCGGCCCCGGCATCGCCCTGAAGGGGGAGGCACTGGGTCTGGCCGTTGCCGTCGAACTGCCTTTGGTGGTGGTCAATTCCCAGCGGGCGGGGCCATCCACCGGCATGCCGACCAAAACGGAACAGGCCGATCTTTTCCAGGCTGTCTTCGGGCGCAACGGCGATGCGCCGATGGCGGTGCTGGCCGTCCGTTCGCCGGGAGATGCCTTCGATGTGGCGGTGGAGGCGACACGCATTGCCCTGACCTATATGACGCCGGTGATGATCTTGACCGACGGCTATATCAACAATGCCGCCGAACCATGGAAGATTCCCGATGTCAGGAACATGGTGGCCATCGATGCGCCGTATCACACACAGGCGGAAGGTTTTCACCCCTTTGCCCGCGACCCGGAAACCCTGGCCCGGCCCTGGGCCATTCCCGGCACGCCTGGGCTGGCGCACCGCATCGGGGGGATCGAGCGCGATGCGCTGACCGGCAATATCTCCTATGATCCGGCCAACCATCAGAAGATGACGGATCTGCGCGCCGCCAAGATCCGCGGCATCGCCAACAGCTACGGGCCGCTGGAAATGGCGGCCGGAAAACCCGGGGCGGCGCTGACGGTGGTTGGATGGGGCTCGACCTATGGCGCCGTCAACGAGGCCGTACAGGACCTGATCGGCGAGGGGGCCGATATCGCCCATGTGCATCTGCGCCATATCTGGCCGCTGCATCCCGATCTCGGCGATGTCCTGCGCCGTGCCGGCCGGGTCGTGGTGCCGGAAATGAACAATGGTCAGCTGTTGACCCTGCTACGTTCCGAATATCTGATCGATGCCCGCCCCCTGGACCAGGTGACGGGGCAGCCGTTCAGGATCGGCAATCTGAAAGCGGCTTTCCGCCGCCATCTGGAGGCATGAAATGAACATTGCCACTCCCGTCATGAAGCGGACAATCAAGGATTTCACCAGCGATCAGGAAGTGCGCTGGTGCCCCGGCTGCGGCGATTACGCCATTCTCAAGGCGGTGCAGAAAACCCTGGTCGATATCGATGCCGACCCGGACCGGACGGTCTTTGTCTCGGGCATCGGCTGTGCGGCGCGTTTTCCCTATTATGTCAGCACCTATGGTTTTCACACCATTCACGGGCGCGCGCCGGCCTTTGCCACCGGTATCAAGCTCAGCAATCCCGAACTCGATGTCTGGCTGATCACCGGCGATGGCGATGCGCTCTCCATCGGCGGCAATCATCTGGTGCATGTGCTGCGCCGCAATGTCGATATGCAGATCCTGCTGTTCAATAACGAGATCTACGGCCTGACCAAGGGGCAGTATTCCCCGACCACGCAGAAGGGGACGCGCACGCCCTCCTCGCCGCAGGGATCCGTGGATGCGCCCTTGTCCGCGACCCTGCTGGCCCTGGGGGCCGGGGCGCGTTTCGTCGCCCGCGGCATCGATCGCCTGCAGAAGGATCTGCCGGGCATTCTGGCCCGCGCCCATGCCCATAAGGGGGCATCCTTCGTCGAGATCTACCAGAACTGCATCATCTATAACGACGGCGTGTTCGAGGGGCTGACGGAAAAGGGCATCGGCGAGGACCACCGCATCCTGCTCGAACACGGCAAGCCGATGATTTTCGGCCGCAACAGGGACAAGGGGCTGGTGCTGAACCATGACCGCCTTGCGCTGGAGGTCGTCGATCTGGGCGAAGGGGCCGATACCGGCCGCCTGCTGGTTCACGACGAAACCAACAAGACGATGGCGAGCATGCTGGCGGCCATGGAAGGCCCTGACATGCCGGTGGCCCTGGGGGTGCTGTACTGCAACCCGGATGCCAGTTACGAGCAGGAAGTAACCGCCAGGGAAAATCACGACCGTGTCGATGCCGACCGTCTGAACGCCATGCTGCGCCAGGGGCGCTGCTGGACGGTCGGCGAAGACGGCACAGGCAGCGGCGGGTAATGCCCCGGCCTGGTTCGCAAAGCGTTTGCCTTCTCAGAGGATAAAATGCATCTGCCCTCTTTTGTTATACGGGAAAAGCGCGTAGATTGCCCCTGTGGCTATGGGTTCGTTTTTCCAGGACGGTAAGAGGCTGGGCGTTATTCTGTAATGGCAAATTATAACTTCGATCGTTTCACGGTCCTGGTGGTCGATGAAAATTCCTATATGCGTTCGCTGATGACCATGGCGCTGAAGGCGCTGGGCATCGGCACGGTCAAGACGGCGAAGGACGGCGGCGATGCCATCGATCTGCTGCGCCTGATGGAACAGAATCCGATGAAGGCCGGGATGCTGTCGGTCGATATCGTTTTTTCGGCCTGGGACATGTCGCCCGTCGACGGCATGATGCTGTTGCGCTGGATCCGTCGCCACAAGGAAAGTCCGGACCGCTTCATTCCCTTTGTGATGGTGACCGGCCATGCCGAACCTGATAACATCCGCGAAATGCGCGATATGGGGGTGACGGAGGTTCTGGCGATGCCGTTTTCGGTCAATGGGGTGGCCAGCCGCCTGCTGCAGGTGGTGGACCGTCCGCGCCAGTTCGTGCATACATCCGATTATTTCGGGCCCGACCGGCGCCGGCAGAACATCCCCAGCGGATTGCCGGAACGGCGGGTGCTGACCGATGACCACCCTCAGGTGGAGATTGTCTATGACTAAGGCCGGTTCCGGAAAAAAGCCACCCGTTCGGGTGCGTTTCTACCGTCTGCGCAACAAGCTGAAGGAAAAGGCCGGCGGCGGCAGCGGCGAAGGCGGCGGCACCATTTCCGCCGATGCGCTGGCGGCGGCGCAGGAGGCCTTCGATCAGGCGGCGGAGGATTATCCCGATTGGGTGAAACCTTATATCGACGAACTTTACGAACATTTCCGCCGTTGCGTCGATACGCCCGAACAGCGCCTGCAGCACTTCGCCCAGGTGCGCAGGATCGCCCATGACCTGAAAGGCCAGGGCAGCACCTTCGGCTATAACCTCATGACCTTCTTTGCCGCTTCACTGTACGATTTCGCCTTTCAGGAAGGGGAAATCTCCGACAATCATGTGGAACTGCTGAAAGCGCATATCGATTCCATGAATGTCGTCATCAAGGATCGGATCCGTGGCGATGGCGGTGAGGAAGGGCAGGCCCTGCAAAAGGGGCTGCAGGATGCCATCGAGAAATATATGAACACGGTGGAGTAGGGAGCCGGATCCTGGTGCCCCCTATGGCGCACAGGCGGCGCCGGAGGGGCTTGGCCGCAGGCGGATGATGATTTGCCGGTATTGCTGCCTGGCGCGGAATTCCAGCCCCGGATGCGCCCGCAGCAATGCCCAGTCCGCGCCTGTCTGCACCAGGCGCAGGCAGCCGGGAAAACGTCGCGGCAAGGCGCGCAGCCCGGAAAGATCCGTCGCCTTGTTCAGGGTGACCATCAATTGCTGTTCGCTACTGCTGAAGCGGACAGTTGCGCTGCGCGGCAGGGTAATCGCAATATCGATGCCGCCGCCGTTGGGGGCGGCTATGATTTCCGCCTGATTGCTCGGTTTCGGCGTCGGTGGCGGCAGCGGCACCTCCGGCGGTGAGGCGCAGCCGGCCAACAGCAGAAAAACCCCGGCGGCGGCAAGCATCGGCAGGATGCTGTCCGCGCGCCCGCGCATGAGGATCAGCCTTCCGGCAGGGCGGCCAGGGTTTGGCGCAACCCGTCGATCAGCGTGGTTTGTGCCCGGACGTTCAGTTCCCGTATCGCCTTGTCGGGGCGGCCGAAGGAATGGCGGATATCGCCTTCCCGGGCCGGGGCGATAACGATTTCGGCCTGCCTGCCCTCCACCTCGCCGATGGCTTCGGCAAGCTGGCGAATGCTGGTCTGCCGCCCGGTACAGACATTGAAGATGCGCGGCGTGTCGGCAGGGCTGTCCATCGCCGCCAGAAGATGGGCCACCACATCGCCGACATAGATGAAATCCCGGGTCTGTTCGCCATCGCCGAAGATTCGCACCGCTTTCCCGGCCTTGATCCGGTCGGAAAAGATGGCGATCACCCCTGAATAGGGCGATTTCGGATCCTGGCGGGGGCCATAGACATTGAAGAAACGCAGGCCCGTGGTCGGCACGCCATGAACCAGGGTGGCGACACGCCCGTGCAGTTCGCAGCCCAGCTTGTCGGCGCCATAGGCCGAAAGGGGGCGGGTGGCCGATTCCTCGTCCAGCGGCAGATCGGGATTGTCGCCGAACACGGCGGCCGACGAGGCATAGACGACCGGAACGGCAGCCCTGTCGGCGGTGGCGCGGGCGGCATCGAAGATGGTGATGCTGCCGCTCAGATTGGTCCGGTGCGTGGCGACCCATTCCTCGTTGCCCTTTTGCACCGAGGCAATGGCGGCAAGATGAAAGCAGCCGTCCACATCGGCCATCAGGGTCTTGACCAGATCCGCATCGGAAATGTCTCCGATGACGATCTCGGCCCCTTCGGGGGCGTTCTCACGCCTGCCGGTCGACAGATCGTCGAGGACGATCACCGTATCGCCGCGCCCGATCAGGGCTTCCGCCAAATGGGAGCCGATAAAGCCGCAGCCGCCGGTTACAAGCCATCTGGACATATTTCCGTCTTCTCCTCAATGGGCTGGAAGCCGCCTTAGTCGGGGGCCTGCAGCATTGTTCATCGGTTAGGATGTAGCGATACGAGGATACAGATGTTTGTTAAGTTTCCGTTCCAGTTGCCTGAATATCGCCGTCAGCATGAAGGTGATGGTCAGATAGAAGACGGCGGATGTCAGGAATCCCTCGAAAGCCAGGTAATAACGCGCGTTCAGCGTCCGTCCGGCGCCGAGGATGTCCATCAGCGTAATCACCGAGGCAATGGCCGAACCGTGCAGCATGAAGATGACTTCGTTCGAATAGGCGGGCAGGGCGCGGCGAAAGGCGCTGGGCAGGATGATGCGGCGCATGCGCAGCCAGGGGCCCATTCCGGCGGCGCGTGCCGCCTCGATTTCGCCGCGGGGCGTCGTTTCGATGAAACCGCGCAGGATCTCGGTCGTATAGGCGCAGGTATTCAGGCTGAAGGCGATCAGCGCGCACCAGTAGGCATCGCGCAGCACCGTCCATAAAATGCTTTCACGGATGAAATCGAACTGGCTCAGCCCGTTATAGACCAGATAGGTCTGCACCAGCAGCGGCGTGCCGCGGAAAAAATAGGTGAACATCCATACCGGCCGGTTGAACCAGCGGTGTCTGGTGGCCCGTGCGATCGCCAGGGGGATAGACAGGGTTCCGCCGATCAGCAGCGAAAAGAACAGCAGGCGCAGGGTCATCCAGGTGCCCTGGAAGAACAGGTCGATGTTCTTGAAGATCAGATCGAATTCCATCGCCTAGTTCCGCTCGTGACCGATATTGTAGCGGCGCTCCAGCCAGTTGAGGCCGGCATTTGAGATCGAGGTCAGTATCAGGAAGATGATCAGCACCCCGAACAGGAAGGTAAAGGGCTGGCGCGTCGATTTGCCGGCGGCATTGGCCAGATAGACCACATCCTGCAGGCCGATGATCGAGACCAGTGCCGTGGTTTTGATCATCACCAGCCAGTTGTTGCCGAAGCTGGGCAGGGCATAGCGGACGAGCTGGGGCCAGATGATGCGGCGAAAGACCGTCCAGCGGCTCATGCCGCAGGCCATGCCGGCCTCGATCTGACCGGCGGGGATGGCGAGATAGGCGCCACGGAAGGTTTCGGTCATATAGGCGCCGAAGATGAAGCCGATGGTCGTCACCCCGGCGGTGAAGGCATCGATTTCGACATAGTCCCAACCGAAATAATCGCCGATCTGGTTGACGATCTGCTGGCCGCCATAGAACAGCAGCAGCATCAGCACGATATCGGGAATGCCGCGCACGATGGTGGTATAGGTCTTGGCCGCGCCTTGCGCAACGGGGGAACGTGACAGCTTGCCCCAGGCGCCGAGCAGGCCGAGGACGACCGAAATGGCAAGCGACGTTAGCCCGACGGCAATGGTCAGAACCGTGCCCTTGAGCAGCAATGGCGTATAGTTCAGCAGCAGTTCCATCGGTCGTGCATTTGCTTGTAAAGGCCGGGCGGTTCAGGCGGTTGGCAGAGATGTGCGGGGAAGGAACCCGGCGGGCCGGCCGCCGGGTTCCGGTGAGGTTTCGTCAAATCAGTCGCCGTAGATGTCGAAGGCGAAATATTTGTCGTTGATCTTTTTGTAGGTGCCGTTGGCGCGGATGGCGGCAATGGCCTTGTTGAAGGCTTCGCGCAGCTTGTCATCGCCCTTGCGCACGGCGATGCCGGCCCCTTCGCCGAAGCATTGCGGGTCGATCTGATCGCCGCCGAGGAAGGCAAAGCCCTTGCCGCGTTCGGTTTTCAGGAAGCCGTCATCGAGCGCGATCGCATCGGCCAGAACGGCGTCGATCCGCCCGGCGACGAGGTCGAGATTGACCGCATCCTGGGTGTCATACAGGTTCAGTTTCACATCGGGGAAATGCTTTTCCATATAGCACTGATGAATGGTGCCGCGCTGAACCCCGACGACCTTGCCTTTCAGCCCCTCGGGCGTCGGCTCGAAATCGGCCCCTTTCCTGGCGACGAAACGGGCCGGGGTGTTGTAGTATTTATTGGTGAAATCGACCTTTTTCTTGCGCTCTTCCGTGATCGACATGGAGGCGATGATGGCATCGAATTTCCGGGCGCGCAGGGCCGGGATCATGCCGTCCCAATCCTGTTCGACCATGACGCATTTACGGCCCATTTCGGCGCAGAGCGCCTTGGCGATGTCGATGTCGAAGCCGACCACTTCGCCGGAGGCGGTCTTTTCCGAGAAGGGGGGGTAGGCGCCTTCAACGCCGATGCGCAGCACTTCTTCCGCCTGCGCGGCGCCGACGAAGGCACCGAGGGCAATGGCGGCGGCAAGGCCGAAAAGTTTCTTTTTCATATTGTCTCTCCCTGGTTTGAGGTTGATGCGATTGTAATCTCACCTGTGCACGGAACGCAAAAACTGTTGCAGGCGTTCGGATGAGGGATTGTCGAGAACTTCGGCGGGGGTGCCCTTTTCCTCGATCATGCCTTCATGGAGGAATATGACCTGATTACTGACGTCATGGGCGAACCCCATCTCATGGGTGACGACGATCATGGTGCGCCCCTCATCGGCCAGCGAACGCATGACGAGCAGCACTTCGCCCACCAGTTCCGGGTCCAGCGCCGAGGTCGGTTCGTCGAACAGCATGACCTCGGGTTCCATGGCCAGGGCGCGGGCGATCGCGGCGCGTTGCTGCTGGCCGCCGGACAGATGCGAGGGGTAGTAATCGCGCCGGTCGTAGAGGCCGACCTTTTCAAGAACGGCATCGGCGCGTTCGATGGCTTCCTTCCGGCTCATGCCCAGCACATGGATCGGCGCTTCGATGACATTTTCCAGCGCGGTCATATGCGACCACAGATTGAAGCTCTGAAACACCATGGCCAGCCGGGCCCGGATACGCTCCAGCTGCTTGCGGTCGGCGGCCTCGAGATCGCCGTCACGGCCCGGTTTCAGCTTCAGTTCTTCACCACTGACGAATATCTTTCCGGCCGAAGGCCGCTCCAGCAGGTTGATGCAGCGCAGCAGCGTGCTTTTGCCGGAACCGGAAGCGCCGAGCACGGAAATGACATCGCCTCTGTTCGCTTGCAGATCGATGCCGCGCAGCACTTCGTGGGAGCCAAAATTCTTGCGCAGTCCTTCAACCCTGAGGGCAGCGGCCCCTTCATTCATCACGGATTGCCTGTTCTTCTTTTCGTTTTCTGTCTACTCGTTCCGGCGGATATCCTTTATTCGTCAGCGATGCCGGCCGCGTTTGCGCGCGGTCGTTTTCGTATCCGCTCATCGCAGCGACGTTAAACAGCTTTGCGGGGCGAGGCAAGGGGGGCATGTGCAGAAGCCTCCCGCGCCTGCGACATTTTGGAAGCCGGATGTATCGCCGTCTTGATCCCGGCCTGGCCTGCCCCTACCTTGCAACGGGATACTCATGCTTGCGGAATGGATGGGATGATGGAATTCAAAGGCACGGACAGCTATGTGGCGACGCCGGATCTGATGGTGGCCGTCAATGCGGCGCTGAAACTGGAACGGCCATTGCTGATCAAGGGCGAACCGGGCACCGGCAAGACGGTGCTGGCACAGGAGGTCGCCCGGGCACTGGACCGGCAACTGATCGAATGGCACATCAAATCCACGACCAAGGCGCAGCAGGGCCTGTATGAATACGACGCGGTTTCCCGCCTGCGCGATTCCCAGCTTGGCGACGATCGCGTGCACGATATCCGCAATTACATCGTCCGCGGCAAGTTGTGGGAGGCCTTTGTCGCCGAAAAGCCGCCGGTGCTGCTGATCGATGAGATCGACAAGGCGGATATCGAATTCCCCAACGATCTGTTGCAGGAACTGGATCGGATGGAGTTTTTCGTATACGAAACCCGCGAGACGATCCGGGCAAAACAGCGCCCGCTGGTCATCATTACCTCGAACAACGAAAAGGACCTGCCGGATGCGTTTCTGCGCCGGTGCTTCTTCCATTATATCCGCTTCCCGGATCCGGAGACGATGCAGCAGATCATCGATGTACATTTTCCGGAAATCCGCACGACCCTGGTGCGCGAGGCGCTGAAGATCTTCTACGAGATCCGCGAAACGCCGGGGCTGAAGAAGAAGCCCTCGACCTCGGAGCTTCTCGACTGGCTGAAGCTGCTGATGGCCGAGGACCTGCCCGAGGAAACCCTGCGCTCACGCGATCCGGCGAAGCTGATTCCGCCTCTGGCCGGGGCGCTGCTGAAGAACGAGCAGGATGTGCATCTGTTCGAACGCCTGGCCTTCATCGCCCGGCGTGAGCGGGCCGGCCGCTAAGGCGCGGCGGGGCGGCGATGTTCATCGAATTCTTTCTCGATCTGCGCAAGGCGGGCGTCCCCGCCAGCCTGCGGGAGTTCCTGGCCCTGCAGGAAGCCATGCTGGCCGGGATCGCCGCATACAGCGTGGAGGATTTCTATTATCTGGCCCGCGCCATTCTGGTGAAGGACGAGAAGAACATCGACCGTTTCGACCGGGTGTTCGCCAAGCATTTCAACGGCATCGAATTCATTCAGGACGATCCCAAGGCGGAGATCCCCGAGGAATGGCTGCGCGCCCTGGCCGAGAAGGTGCTGACCGAGGAGGAGAAAGCGCAGATCGAGGCGCTGGGCGGCTGGGAAAAACTGATGGAAACCCTGCGCAAGCGCCTGGAGGAACAGAAGGAGCGCCACCAGGGCGGCAACAAGTGGATCGGCACCGGCGGCACCTCGCCCTTCGGTGCCTATGGCTATAATCCCGAAGGCATCCGCATCGGCCAGGACCGTTCCCGCCACCGCCGGGCGGTCAAGGTGTGGG
>JALXAG010000152.1 GCA_026992315.1 Sneathiellales bacterium
ATCTGGTGCTGTGCCGCCGCCACGGGCAGCGGGTCGAGGTGAAGGCGAGGGATGGTTACCGCCGTTATCTTTCCTGTGAAGAGCTGGAGCGGGAGCGCAAAGGGCCTTTGCTGCTGATCGGCGAACCGCCGGCAACGGGGGCGGAGAACGGCGGCAGCGATCCGGGCCGTCACTGGTTGCTGGCGGCGTTGTGGCGTTATCGCGGTGCCTATGCGGCGGTCGTGCTGGCCTCCATTCTTGTCAATCTGTTTGCGCTGGTCGGCTCGGTCCTGATCATGCTGGTCTATGATCGGGTGATTCCGAACAATGCCATGGAAACCCTGGCGGTGCTCGCCGTCGGTGCCGCAGGGGCCTATGTGTTCGATTTTCTGATCAAGACGGCCAGGGCCTATCTGGTCGATGCCGCGGGGCGGGGGGTGGAACGTTCCCTGGCGGCCGCCATGCTCGAACGCGCCCTGGGGCGGAAACCGGCGATGCGCGATGCGGACAGCGGTGCCCTGGCCGCCCGCCTGCGCGAGTTCGAGACGGTGCGCGATTTCTTCACTTCCGCCTCGTTGCTGGTATTCGTCGATCTGCCGTTTCTTTTCGTGTTTCTGCTGTTGATCTGGCTGCTGGCAGGGCCGGTCGTCATCGTGCCGCTGATTGCGGTGGCGTTGGTGATTGCAAGCGGCCTGCTTCTGCAGGTGCCGATGCGCCGGGCCAGCCGCGCTGCCGTTCAGGGATCGTTGTCACGGGCGGCTTTTCTGGTCGAAACCATGGCCGGGCTGGCGACACTGAAACTGAACAATGCCGAAGGCCGCCGCCAGCGCCTGTGGGAACGGCTGGTCGATCGTTCGGCCGCCGCCTGGGTGAAGGCGCGGGCGCTCAGCAACCTGGGGGTGAATGTCACAGGCTTCATTCAGGGGCTGATGAGCATCGGCGTCATCGCCTATGGCGCGGTGCTGGCCGGGCGGGGGGAAATCAGTCTCGGCGCCGTTATCGCCGCGGTTATTCTGGCCGGCCGGGCGATGTCGCCGCTGATGCAGTTTGCGGGAATAATGAGCCGCTTTCAGCAGGCCCGCGCCGCGCTCGCCCAGCTAGACCGGGTGATGCTGGCCCCGCAGGAGCGCCCGCCCGGGCGCCGTTATGCCGGGTGGCGCGGTACCGGCGACATTGTCTTCGATGGCGTCGGCTTCCGTTATCCGGGGCAGGAACGCGCGGCGCTGGAGGAGATTTCGCTGAAGATCGGACAGGGCGAGCGCATCGGCATCATCGGTGGCATCGGTGCCGGAAAGACCACGCTGGTCAAGTTGCTGGCGGGGCTGCACGAACCGGATGAGGGCGCGATCATGCTGGACGGTCTGGACATACGCCAGATCGATCCGGCCGATCTGCGGGCCACGATCGCTCTGGCCGAGCAGGAGCCGTTTCTGTTTCATGGCAGCGTTCGCGAGAACATTCTCCTCGGTGCCGGCACCGTCGATGCTACCCGCCTGCGCGAGGTGCTGGCGCTTTGCGGCGCGGACCGTTTCCTCGGCAAGGGGGAAAACGGCCTGGAAATGCCGGTCGGCGAACGTGGTAGCACCCTTTCTTCCGGTCAACGCCAGGCGATCGCCCTGGCCCGGTGCCTGCTGCGCGATGCGCCGGTTCTGGTGATGGACGAGCCGGCAGCGGCCTTCGATCCGGGCAGCGAGACGCGTTTCCGCGACCGTCTGGCGGCCTGGCTGGGCGGGCGGACATTGGTGCTGATTTCCCACCGCAATGCGATGCTGCAGCTTGTCGACCGGCTGGTGGTGCTGGAGAAGGGGCGCATTATTGCCGACGGTCCCCGCGACGAGGTGATAGCAGGGCTGCGCGGCGGGGCTGCGATCCGCCGCGGCAGGGGAGGCGGCTAATGGCACAAGGTCACGGTTCCCCACCCATTCCGGACAAGCCCATGGGCCGTGGCGGGCGGGCCGCTGCTATGGCGGTGATATTGGGCGTTGGCGCGTTCGTCGCCGCTTTTCTGTTCTGGGCCGATCGGGCGATGCTGGATGAAGTGGTCCGCGCCCCGGGGCGAGTGATCCCGGCCAGCAAGGTGCAGGTGGTGCAGAGCACGCAGGATGCGGTGCTCGAAGCGCTTTATGTCGATGCCGGCGACAGGGTGGAGGCCGGGCAGGTGCTGATGAAACTGACCAACAGTTTTGCCAGCGCCGATCTGCAGGCCAATCGGGTGCGCCTCGATGCCCTCGATGCCGCCATCCTGCGGCTTGAGGCGGAGATAGCCGGAAAAGAACCGGTATTTCCCGACGATCTTCGGCGCCGTGCCGCCGATGCGGTTGATGCGGAGATGAACAACTGGCGTAGCCGCCGCGCCCGCTATGAGACCCGGGCGGAAATCCTGCGTCAGCAGCTTTTTCAGCGCCGCAGGGCCTTGTCCGAATGGCAGGCCAGCCTGAAAGGGGCGGATCGCGATCTGGCCCTGGCGCGGCGGGAACGCGCCCTGCTGGCCCCGCTGGTGAAAAAAGGGGTGGCGCCGGAGATCGACCTGATTCGCATCGACCGGCAGATCGTCGAAAAGGAAACGGCCCGGGCGTCCCTGCTGGCGGGACGACCGCGCCTGCAATCGGCCGAGGAAGAGGCCCGCCGTCGTCTGGACGAACACGCGCAGTCCTTTGTCGCCGAGGCGACGGAGATGCTCGGCAAGATGCGAATCGAACGGCGAACCGTGGCCGAAAGACTGCGCGCACAGCAGAGCCGCGTTCGCCAGACCGAGATCGTCGCACCCGTTCACGGAATTGTGAAGAGTATCGGCCTCTATACCGTGGGTGGTGTTGCTGCGGCCGGTCAGACCCTGGTCGAAATCGTTCCTCTCGATGGCAAATTGTTGGTGGAAGCGCGCTTGCAGCCAAGGGATATCGCCTTCATTCATCCGGGACAGAAAGGGGTCATGAAGCTTTCAGCCTATGATTATACAATTTATGGTGGACTCATGGCCGAAGTGATAGACATATCAGCGGATACGCTGGTTGATGAAGGCGGTCAGGCATATTACCAAGTGCGCCTGCGTTTACGGGATCCGGTGCTGGCGAAAGCGGGCAAGCGAATAAAGGTTATTCCGGGCATGACCGGACAGATCGAGATCCTGACCGGACGCCGCAGCGTATTGCAGTACCTGCTGAAACCGTTTCTGCGTGCACGTGCAGAAGCCCTGCGGGAGCGCTGAAATCTCCTGCCCCCTATACCCATAAAGCATGAATTACGGCTCATGATCTTAACTTAAAGTTGAAAACATGGGCTGAATGCGCTATGTGTGTCCCGCTCTTCACAGCGCACGGTGGATGTGCTGGCAGGGAGGAAGTAAATACAAACATCCTGCATAGTAAAAATCGAGCGGATGTTTGTTAGTATGCAAATTTTTACGGTGCGTGCCGGCTGAACCGGCGCGTTGGAGCATCTGTTTCATCTGTTGCGTTAATAAATGATGTTCGCCTCTGGCATAAACCAGAGAAGCCGGGCATCTGCTGCATTCGGTCGGTTTTTTGTTACGTCGGTATTTTGGACGTAACCGGGAATGCGGCGACTTGACAGTCGGCATGGGGGATACAGGAATGCCTGAGAATGCGAGCCTGGGCCTGCGTAAATACTGGCAGGAATTGGCATCCGATGGGGGAATACCGCCAAAAGACGCACTCGATCCGTTGGCGATGAAAGCTTTTCTCGGCAATATTGCCTTGCTCGATATTGTCCGCGATCCGCTGGATTTCCGTTTTCGCCTGGTGGGCGAGCATATTCAGCGCGGCGCCGATGCCAGGCTGAAGGGCCGTCTGTTGCGCGAATGGGCCGAAGAAGAGCGGCTCAGGGCGGGGGCGCTTCTGGACAGTTGCCTGGAATGCGTCAGAACGGGCCAACCGCAATATTTCGACCGCAGCTTTTCAATGAGCAATGCCGAATGGCGCCATGTCTGTCTGGTATTGCCGTTGCTGGACAGGGACGAGATCGGCCATTTGCTGGTCGGGTGCTGGTATGAGCGGCGGATTTCCTCTGCCGCGGTCTCCGGTGGCCGGCTCTGACGGGGGAATCTCCGGCTGCCTGCTGCGATATCGGCAATCGGTTGTCTCTTTGCCGACAGTGGCTGCTGCGGATTTTCTGCACTGAACTTTCCCGCATTTCTTTGACGGCTTGTTTACATATTGCTGCCATGCTGGCTTTGCGCCAGCACGGTGAGAGGATCCGTTCGCCCGGGGCGGACAAAAATGCTGGCCGGGTGAAAGCTTTCAATGAGGGTAGAGTATGTCGGTCAGCGAAATCTACGCGCTTCAGGTCGAGGAAGACTTCCGCGAGGAAGCCCTTGATACACTGAATGAATTTCAGGTGTTGCTGGGCAACATCAATTCAGGGGCAGTGCCCATGCGCGAGGGGGTGGCCCGCCTTGGCTATGAAATACGCAACCTGGCCTTTCAGGCGAAGGCGGTCGGCATGCCGCTGGTGGAACTGGTGTTGCGCCGTTTCGAAAGCTATCTGGCCGATGCCCTGCCGCTGAGCGATTCGCACAACCGCGATATCGAAGTGTTTCTCGATATCGTCCGCGGATTGCTGAACGGCGGGATCGACAGTAATGCCGATGAAGCCGAGATGGTGCGCTCATTGCCCGTGCCCCGCGCCGTGGATGTGGACGAGATTGTCGCGCTGGATGTCGAAATCCTGCTGGTCGATCCCCAGCGCAGCGCCGCGCGGCTGTTCGAACGCGAGCTGCGCAGCTGCGGGTACCGGGTCAGCACCTGCGCCCATGCAGTGGAGGCGATCGAGCTGGCGGTCAGGACGCGCCCCGATCTGGTCATCACCTCGGCAGTGCTGGACGATCTGACGGGTATCGATCTTGCCAATGCGCTGGTGGCCATGCCGACAACGGCGAAAATTCCGGTGGCATTGCTCAGCAGTTTCGATCCGGCGGATCCGCGTCTTGAGCATTTGCCGGAAAATGTACCGTTGTTGCGCAAGGGCAAGGAGTTCGGCGCCGATCTGGCAGATGCCCTGCAGCAATACGGCATTACATGACGTCTTTTTGATTGGCTGGCGCATTCCCTGCCTGCCGTAGGAAGTATTATCCGGATGGCAGGGGCAGCTTATCGGCCATGGCTGCGACCGGCTCATGGCGATGGCATTGGCGCAGGTGATCGTTGACCATGCCGACCGCCTGCATGAAGGCATAGACGATGGTCGGCCCGACAAAACGGAACCCTTCCTTGCGCAGGTCCTTCGAAATGCGCTGTGACAGGGGCGTTTCGGCCGGGACCTCCGCCATGGTCGTGTAGCGGTTCTGAAGGGGCCGGTAATCGACATATCGCCAGAGATAATCGGCAAAGCCGGGACCCCGTTCCTGAATGCGCAGCCAGGCCTGGGCATTGCCGATGGTGGCGACGATCTTGGCGCGGTTACGCACGATGCCCGTATCGGCCATCAGCGAAGCGATTTTGTCATCGTCGTAAGCGGCGATGCGCTCAGGATCGAAATCATCGAAGGCCGCGTAGAAATTTTCCCGTTTCTTGAGAATCGTCAGCCAGGACAGCCCGGCCTGAAAGCCATCGAGAATCAGCTTGGCGAACAGGTCACGGTCATCGGTAACCGGAACCCCCCATTCCGTATCGTGATATTGCCGGTAAATCGGGGTTTCACCGGCCCAGGGGCATCGTTTCATCGCTATTATTCCCGTTTTATTTATTATATGTTCACTTTATGTATCAATCTGACCGGGTGCAAGGGCTCTGTGTAAAGAGCGGGGCAAGGAGGGGCCTTCTGCCTCCAACTTGCCCGTCATTTGCCACGCCGCCACCGCGTTTGCGGGCATAATATAAGGTCATGAGCACAAGCAATGACATAGGGCGGGTTTCCCAACAGGCTGGGGCGATCAGATTCCCCGGCACCATGATGAAATCCCGCATACGGGCGGCGGCGCCAAGGCCTGTTTCGGCCCCGGCCGGTGTTCTCGAGCGGCTGGAAGCATACTGGAACCGTTGCCGGCGGGGGCAGACGGCACCCTCGCGCGATGCCATCGATCCGGGGGCGATCGTCGATCTGCTGCCTGTCGTCTTCATGGTCGATATCGATACCGCCGCTCATCTGTATCGGGTGCGCCTGATCGGAACCGCACTGATCGGCTTTCTCGGGCGGGACTGCACCGGTGAAACCTTCGATGCCAGCGGGGCGTCGTTGTATCACCGGCATATTTTCGCTCAGGTGCCGGAAGTTGCCGAACGGATGATACCGCTTCGCCGCAAATATATCGGTGGCGACAAGCGGGAGAATTACGAAGTGGCAACCCTGCCGCTTTCAAGTGACGGTTGCGTCGCCGATAAGGTTATCGGTGCCGTGGCCTACGGGGAACGGGCCGTCGGAACACGCCTCGCTGACGGTCTGTTCCTCATGAATACCGTGCGCAAGGCCGCCAGCCGCCAGTTCAGCGCCTGAACGGCGTGCGGATGCTTCCGTCAGTTGGTCGATGTGCCGGTGGTCGTGCTGACGGCGCCGCTGGCACTGTTTTCATCCGCGGTGCCGACCAGCACCGCTATGCCCAGCCCCGCCGCCACAACGCCGGTGGTGAGGATCATGCCCCGCAACAACGCCCGCCCGCGGCGATTGCCGCTGCGCCCGGCAGCAGCGCCTGCGGCGGTGCCGGCTTCACCGGTCAGGGCCCTTTGCGGCGATACCGTCTGTTCCTGTGCCTGTGTCGGGGCCGTGCCGGCAAGAAAGGCGGCACAAATGAAAACGATCAGAACGGAACGCATGATAATCAGGCCCCCCATGGCGTGAATGCTTCTGTCCGGCAAGGATAGCGCCTTGGGCGATTCCTGCAATCTCCTTCTGTGGTTGTCGAATGTTGTAAGGGAGCGGAACACAAAAAACAGGACGTTTCCGCGCAGGAAACGTCCCAGGTGATGCCGATCAGGGGATATCGCCCGACCGGCGGGGGTGGCTTGAGGGTAAAGCCGTTTTATTCTTCCGCCATGATTTCGACAGCCCCGCCTTAGCGGCGGTATTCTTCTGGCAGGAAGAAGAGGTAATCCTGATCTTCGGCCATGCCGTTATGGCAATCGGCGCAGAAGGCGACATTCGCCGATCCCTTGCCGTTGGTGGTGCCCAGAACGCGGCCGTTCGGCAGGATCATGGTGTATTTCCAGTTGCCGGTTCCGGCGTTGAAGCCTTTCGGCATTTTTTCCATCAGGAACAGCGGTCCGGGGGCGGCCTTTCCGTTGGCCTTGACCGAGAAACTGTCCTTGGCCAGGACGGATCCTACCGGCATTCGCCCGACATTCTCGTATTTGCCGTAGCGGCCTTCGCCAATGGCGTTGGCGTAGTTGTTGACGAAGCGCCCGCCATGGGTGTCGGAAATATAGGGGCGGGTGGCGAAGTTCTTCCAGTCCTGATACCAGGATGCGATCTTGCTGCCCGATTTCGCATAGCCGGCCTTCATCTCGCCTTTCAGGCAATCGTACAGCTTGGCGGCTTCGCTGTCGCTCAGCTCCACCGCGGCACCGCCGGCGGCGCAGGGATTACAGGGGTTGCAAGGGTTGCAAGGATTACTGGCGGCACAGGGATTTTTGGCCGCGCAGGGGTTCTTTGCAGCACATGGATTACACGGATTCTTCTTCGCTGCGCAGGGATTGCAGGGATTACACGGATTCTTTTTTGCCGCACAGGGGTTACATGGATTGCACGGGTTTTTCTTTGCCGCGCACGGATTGCAGGGATTGGCAGCCAGGCGCGGAACGAAGCAGCGCGAGGATGTGGCGGCACCAGCAGCGGAACAGGGGTTGCACGGGTTGCTGGCGGCGCAGGGATTACACGGGTTACAGGGATTCTTTTTCGCCGCACACGGGTTGCACGGGTTACAGGGATTCTTTTTCGCCGCACACGGGTTGCAGGGATTGCACGGGTTTTTCTTTGCCGCACAGGGATTGCATGGGTTGCAGGCGGCCGCCAGGCGCTGAAGCTGGTTGGCCGGGCGGGCGATGGCCGCGGGGTTTTCCTTCAAATTGCCGGCGGCAAAGGAGATCTGCGTCAGGCCGATGGTGCTGCCTGCAGCAACGCCCGCGCCCACGATCAGATTGATGACGGTGCTTGACAGCAATGTCGATTTAAGTCCCCTCACGTTCCGTCTCCTCGAATAATGCGCCGGATTGTTCCGGCTTTGAGAATTTCTTTTCAGCAACAGCATCGCAGTCTGAGGCGATAAATCCCAGTAACAGGCACTCAAAATACTGTGAAAGCGCCGTTATCGGCCAATCAGCCCTTGTTATCCGGTCCTTTGTGTTTCTACTCTCCAATCATGATGTTTCGTCGTTTCAGCCCTGCCGTATTTTGCTGTGCCGTGCTCCTGCTCCTGTTACCCCTGCGCCTGACGGCTGCCGAGCGACAGGGCCTGCCTGCGCCATTGCAGGGCGATCTGGCGGTCGTTGCGGTGCCGGGCGGGGCATTCATTGCCGGATCCGATCGGGCGGAACGCGAAATGGCCTATCGGCTGGACGAAGCCGCTTACGGTCACAGCATCACCCGCCGCCAGCGCTGGTATGAGGGCGAGGGGCCGCGCCGCCGTGTCGAACTGGCCGGGTTCTCGATCATGCGTCTGCCGGTGACCAACCGCCTGTATCAGGCATTTCTGCGCGATACGGGGCATGCGCCGCCCTTTGTCAGCCCGGCTCTGTGGCGCAGTTATGGCCTGATCCATCCATACAGCCGCGTACGCCGCTATCTGTGGCGTGGTACAGAGCCGCCGCCGGGACAGGCGGACCACCCCGTGGTGCTGGTCAGCTGGCAGGATGCCAATGATTTCGCTGTCTGGCTGTCTGCACGCACCGGCAGGAAATGGCGCCTGCCCAGCGCGATGGAATGGGAAAAGGCGGCCCGCGGCCGCGACGGCCGCTATTTCCCGTGGGGAAACGAGTTCGATCCCACCCGTCTGAACAGTGCCGATCGGGGGCCGTTTGCCACCACCCCGGCAGGCCGTTTTCCGCAAGGGGCCAGTCCCTGGGGAGCACTGGATATGGCAGGGCAGGTTTATGAATGGACGGCGGATAAGGTCAAGGGCGGCCGTGCCGTGGTCAAAGGGGGCTCGTGGGATGACAAGGGATGCGGCATTTGCCGCCCGGCGGCACGCCATACCCGCCCTCAGGCGCTAAAACATATATTGATCGGCTTCCGCCTGTTGCGCGAAGATGAATGACTCCGCCGGCAGATGCGGGGCGGCGGGGCGATGGAGACGGGCCCGGACATCGGAAATCCGAGTGGATCAATGAATGAGGAGGACGACATGTCGGCGCAAGCAGTGGTGGATGAGGCGACGATCCGTCTGCAGGCCCTGGGCCGGGACAGGCTGGAGGAAATGGCGGCAGCGGGACGGGAGATCCTTGAGTGCTACCGGGTGCTGGTCAAGGGCGGCACCAATCTCGTGGCCGAGGTCCTCAAGGGCCAGGGCACTTTTTATGAATGGGATCATTACCCCGAAGGCGATGCCTTCGATGCGGAAACCTATTCGCAATATTATTATCATGCCCACCGCAGCAGTACCGGGGAACACGGACATTTTCACATCTTTCTGCGGGCGGGGGCCTTTCCTGCCGATATGAAACCGCTGGAAAACGATGGCGATACGGAATGGCCCATGGGCGATGAGGCGCTGACCCATCTGGTGGCGATATCGATGGATAAATACGGTTTCCCGACCAATTTCTTCACCACCAACCGCTGGGTGACGGGGGAAACCTGGTACGGCGCCGAGGATGTGATCGGCATTCTCGACCGTTTCAATATGGATCACTGCTATCCGTCCTGGCCGGTCAACCGCTGGATGACGGCGATGATCAGGCTGTTCCGCCCGCAGATCGAGGAACTGATCCGCGAACGCGACCGGGCCGTTGCCGAATGGCAGGGCGATGAGGGCCGTGGCCTGGCCTCGGTCCTGGAGGACCGCAATCTTGAAATCACCTCCATCGCCGATATCGATGTCGACAGGCAGATCGCGGCGGTCGATCGGGCGCTGGCGGCCCTATGAGCGGGCCGGTTCCGTATCCCGGGCGGTGCCGGCTGGCGGAACGGGCGCCGGCCTGTGTTCCCGGATCAGCCAGTCGAGCCGGGCGCGGGTATCGGGATCGGCGCGGCCGGTAACGCTTTTCTGATTGAAATGGCGCTGGAAGGCTGCGATCGCCGCCTGGGTCAGGGGGCCGTAATGGCCGTCATCGCGCAGACCGTAGCCGAAGGTCGCCAGCTGCCGCTGCAATGTCCGGACCGCTTCGCCCTCGCTGCCGGGGGCAAGCGGCTCTTCTTCAGCCGGGGGCGGCATGGCGGCGGGCCAGATGCCGAAACCATGAGCGTACAGCCATTCCCAGTCGAATTTTTCGCCCGGATCCTGCTTGCGTTCGAAGGCGACGTCCGAATGGCCGACAATTTCCCGCCGCGGGATATCGAAGCGGTGGCACAGGTGATCGAGCAGTTGCAGCAAGGCCTCCATCTGTGCTTCCGGATAGGGCGGCAGGCCGAAGTCATGGCCGCCATTGACCAGTTCGATGCCAAGCGAGATGGCGTTGACGTCATCCTCTCCCCGCCAGTGGCTGCGTCCGGCATGCCAGGCGCGGTGTTCTTCGCGTACCAGCCGCAATATCCGCCCCTGCTCGTCGATCATGTAATGGGCGCTGACCTTCGCCGCGCGGTCGCATAGTCGTTCCAGCGCCGCAAGCGCCGTGCGCATGCCCGTATAGTGCAGGACGATCAGTTCAATGTTCCGCCCGCCGCGCAGATCGAAATTGGGCGATGGATGTTCACGTATCAGCATGGGTCCAGGCCCTGGGCAGAAAATATACAGAAGGCCCTGTCATCAGGAGCCCCCGGTGCTGCTTTCCGCTTTCTGGCGCGGGTGTGCGGCCTTGATGCGGGCATAGGCATCGTTGATGGCGGCCAGTTTGCGGTTGGCGATAAGGATGAATTCCTGCGGCATGCCTTCGGCAATGGCACGGTCCGGATGATTTTCGCGGATCAGCCGCCGATAGGCGCGTTTGATTTCTTCCGGGCTGGCATCGCGCGAGACGCCGAGAATTTCGTAAGGATCGCGGCCCTCCCCCCCTTCATGGATCGCCATCAGGCGTTCGAAGGTCTCGTTATCGATGCCGAAGATCGCGGCGACATTTTCCAGAAAGGCGCGCTCGCCCGGATGAATGACGCCATCGGCACGGGCGATATAGAACAGGGCTGAAAGCAGATCTTCCAGAACCTGCGGGTTGTCGCGGAACAGCCGGGCGATCTGTCGGGCATAGGCGTCGTATCCGGCGACATCCTGGCGGGCCAGGTTGAAAATCCGTGCCACATTGGCGGTTTCGTGTTCGGGGACGCGGAAAACCTCCTGAAAGGCGGCGATTTCATCGCGGGTAACGACACCGTCGGCCTTGGCCATTTTGGCGCCAAGGGCAATGACGCCGATGGTGAAGGCAATTTGCTTCGTGGCATCCTTGTCCCGGGGGCGGGCATGTTCGCGCATGTGATCGACCGCATGCCCCGCGATGCCGCCGATCAGGGCGCCAAGGGGGCCGCCAAGGGCAAAGCCCGCGGCGCCGCCGATCAGTTTTCCCCAGATATTCATTACCTGCCTCCTTGCCTTCCTGAAGATAGCGCCGCCCTTCTGCTTTGACCATGACGGATTTGCCTTTCGGCATGGATATCCCAGCCCCCTGATCCAACCGCTTCTGCGGGGTATTTGCTTTTCATCCGCCGGCAGGTTATGGCATTCCCGGACGAGCGATGCGGATACCGACGCAGGAAACAGGCGCGGGCATCAGGATGTGCAAGGGGGCTGTAGTGAACGCGAAGTGGCAATTCTGGATCGATCGCGGCGGTACGTTCACCGATATCGTTGCCCGCGATCCCGAGGGACGGATCAGGGTGCACAAGCTGCTGTCGGAAAATCCCGGCCAGTATGAAGACGCGGCGGTTCAGGGCATTCGCGATCTGATGGGCCTCGCCCCTGCGGAGCCGGTGCCGGCAGAACGTATCGGCGTCGTCAAGATGGGCACGACCGTGGCCACCAATGCCTTGCTGGAACGTAAGGGCGAGCCGACCCTGCTGATTACCAATAAGGGCTTTGCCGATGCCCTGCGCATCGGCTATCAGACCCGCCCCGATCTGTTCGCCCTGAAGATCGACCTGCCCGAACAGCTCTATTGCCGGGTGGCGGAGGTGCCGGGGCGGATCATGGCCGATGGCGAGGAACGCGAAGCGCTGGATGAGGCGGCGGCGCGCAGGGCGCTGCAGGCGGCCTTTGATGCGGGTATTCGCTCCGTCGCTATCGTTTTCATGCATGGCTACCGTTACGGTGCCCATGAATTGCGGGTGGCGGCGATCGCCCGAGAGATCGGTTTCACGCAGATATCGACCAGCCATGAAACCAGCCCGCTGATGAAATTCGTCTCCCGCGGCGATACCACGGTTGTCGATGCCTATCTGTCGCCGATCCTGCGCCGTTATGTCGATAAGGTGGCCGCTTCCCTGGGCGGGGCGCGGCTGATGTTCATGCAGTCCAGCGGCGGTCTGACCGAGGCCGGGCGCTTCCGCGGCAAGGATGCCATTCTCTCCGGCCCGGCGGGCGGGGTGGTCGGCATGGTCAAGACCAGCGCCGAGGAAGGGTTTTCCCGGGTGATCGGTTTCGACATGGGCGGAACATCGACCGATGTTTCCCATTATGCCGGGGAATACGAGCGCGCCTTCGAAACCCGGGTGGCCGGGGTGCGCATGCGTGCGCCGATGATGCTGATCCATACCGTTGCCGCCGGCGGCGGCTCGATCCTGCATTTCGACGGCAGCCGCTTCCGCGTCGGTCCCGATTCGGCCGGCGCCGATCCGGGGCCGGCCTGCTACCGCAAGGGCGGGCCGCTGACGGTGACCGACTGCAATGTCATGCTGGGTATTCTCCAGCCCCGTCATTTTCCCCATGTGTTCGGTCCTGATGCCGATCAGCCGCTGGATCGCGATATCGTGGAGCGGAAATTCACGGCCCTGGCCCGCGAGGTCGAAGCCGCAACCGGCAAGCCGCAGGATCCGCATGCGGTGGCGGAAGGCTTTCTTGAAATCGCGGTCGAGAACATGGCCAATGCCATCAAGAAGATTTCCGTTCAGCGCGGCTATGACGTTTCCGGCTATGTGCTGACCTGTTTCGGCGGTGCCGGCGGGCAGCATGCCTGCCGGGTGGCGGACAGGCTGGGCATGCGCCGGGTGCTGGTGCATCCGCTGGCAGGGGTGCTTTCCGCCTATGGCATCGGTCTGGCGGAAGTGCGCACCATTCGCGAGGAAGCGGTCGAGGAGGTGCTGACCCCGGCCCTGGTGGCGCGTATGGAAAAGCGTTTCGGGAAAATGGATGCGGCGGCCCGCGACGAGCTGACCGCACAGGGGGTTCAGCCTGCGCGTATCGTCACCCATCGCCGGTTGCATATGCGTTATCAGGGTTCGGATACGGCATTGCTGGTCGATATGGGCGGGGCGGAAGCCCTGCGCAAGGCCTTCGAGGATGCCCACAAGCGGCGTTTCGGTTTTGTATCGCCGGAAAAGGATCTGATCGTCGAGGCGCTGTCCCTGGAAGCGATCGGCGAAGAGGAACAGCCATCGGCCGATCTGGCCCCTGAGGGGCGGGGCGGGGAGATCCGCCCCTGCGATACGGTTCCCGTCACCCTGCAGGGGCGGCAATGCGCCTGCCCCATCTACCGGCGCGAGGATATGCACAAGGGCCAGCGCATCGGCGGCCCGGCAATCATTATCGAGGCGACGGGCACGACCCTGGTGATGCCGGGGTGGCAGGCATCGATTAGCGCACATGGCCAGTTGTTGCTGGAACGGGTGGCCGAACTCAGCCGCAGCCGTGCCGCCGGCACCGATGCCGATCCGATCCTGCTGGAAATCTTCAACAACCTGTTCATGAATGTGGCCGAACAGATGGGGCTGGTGCTGGAAAACACCGCCCTGTCCGTCAATATCAAGGAGCGGCTCGATTTCTCCTGCGCCGTCTTCGACCGCCAGGGCGATCTGGTCGCCAATGCGCCGCACATGCCGGTGCATCTGGGCTCGATGTCCGAAAGCATCAAGGCCGTGATCGCCCGTCACCGCGATCACATGAAGCCGGGTGACGTTTATGTGCTGAACAATCCATATGACGGCGGCACCCATCTGCCGGATGTCACCGTCGTCACCCCCGCTTATGACGAGGCGGGGCGGGATATTCTCTTCTATGTCGCCTCGCGCGGGCATCATGCGGATATCGGCGGCACCACGCCGGGATCCATGCCGCCGGACAGCACCCGGCTGGAGGAAGAGGGCGTGCTGCTCGATAATCTGCTGCTGGTCGACGGCGGTCGTTTCCGGGAGGCGGAGATCCGTGCCCTGCTCTCCGCCGGCCCCTGGCCCAGCCGCAATGTCGATCAGAACATCGCCGATCTCAAGGCCCAGATCGCCGCCTGCGAAAAAGGGGTGCAGGAACTGCGCCGGATGATCGGCGAGTTCGGCCTCGATGTCGTTCAGGCCTATATGGGCCATGTGATGGACAATGCCGAGGAATCGGTCCGGCGGGTGATCGACCGGCTGAAGAGCGGTTCCTTCCGCTATGAAATGGACGATGGCGCCGTTATTGCCGTGGCGGTTTCCATCGATGCTGAAAACCGCAGTGCCCGGGTCGATTTCACCGGCACGTCCGCGCAGCATCCGGGCAATTTCAATGCGCCGAGCGCCGTTTGCCGTGCCGCGGTGCTCTATGTGTTCCGCTGTCTGGTCGATGCCGACATTCCCCTGAATGCCGGTTGCCTGAAGCCGATAGAGATCGTGATCCCTGTGGGGTCGATGCTGCGCCCTTCGCCGCCGGCGGCGGTGGTCGCGGGCAATGTCGAAACATCCCAATGCATCACCGATGCCCTGTTCGGTGCGCTGGGGGTGATGGCGGCGGCGCAGGGCACCATGAACAATTTCACCTTCGGTAACGACGAATATCAGTATTACGAAACCATCTGCGGCGGCTCCGGGGCCGGAAACGGGTTTAACGGTACCTCGGCGGTCCATACCCATATGACCAATGCCCGCCTCACCGATCCGGAGGTGCTGGAATGGCGCTTCCCCGTCTTGCTGGAGGATTTTCACATCCGCCGCGGTTCCGGCGGGGCCGGGCGCTGGCGGGGCGGCGACGGTACCACCCGCAGGATCCGGTTTCTGGAACCGATGACCGCGTCGATCCTGTCCAATCACCGCCGTATACCGCCCTTCGGCCTGGCCGGCGGTGAAGACGGGGCGCTGGGGCGCAACTGGGTCGAACGCGCCGATGGCTCGCGTGTCGAATTCGGCGGTTGTTACAGCCTCGATCTCGGCGCCGGGGACTGTTTCGTGATCGAAACCCCCGCAGGGGGCGGTTACGGCGCGGCGGAGGAGACGGCCGAGGATTGACCCCCGTCTGCCGCGCCCCTATCTATAAGGGGTCAGGCGGTCGGATGGCCGCGCCCTTCGGGGCGAGGAAAGTCCGGGCTCCACGGAAACATGGTGCCGGATAACGTCCGGCGGGGGCGACCCCAGGGAAAGTGCCACAGAAAGCAGACCGCCGCGGCTGGCCGCGGCAAGGGTGAAAGGGTGCGGTAAGAGCGCACCGCGATGCCGGCAACGGCATCGGCAGGGTAAACCCCACCAGGAGCAAGACCGAATAGGGATGGCCGGCCTTCGGGCCAGGGCGGTTTCCGGCCCGCCATCCGGGTAGGTTGCACGAGGTGGCTGGCGACAGTCATCCCAGATGAATGGCCATCGGCGCCGCCGTTGCGGCGATCACAGAACCCGGCTTACAGACCGCCTGACGTTTTTTCCTCTTTTCTTTTTCCCGGTTCTTTCTCATTTCGCGATTGTGCCGCCACAATGGCGGAAGTAACACACAAAGAACCCTTCATAACCGTTTTCATCTGCTGGAAATTTTCCTTTTCCGGAGATTCCCGCCCGGACGGATTTCGCACCGATCCGGGGTGTTTTCCTGCTGCCAAATGGGATGGAAATCCGCAGAAAACCTTGATTTTTCAATAGGTTTTCCGTTGACCCCCATGTAATCCCATGATATCCCAAATATACCCATAAAATACCCAAATCGACCCGTGTGCCGATGGCCGGTCGGGGATGCAGCAGCGGGAGTGTCCGGGTGGCGAGATTGCTGTCCACATACACCAACAAGATCGACCGGAAGGGGCGCGTCTCCGTTCCGGCCCGTCTGCGTGCGGCCCTGGCGGCGGAGCAGGCGCGCTGTTCCGATCCCGGTTTTGCCGGATTGATTCTTTTTCCTTCGCTGCGTGCCGAAAGGGTCTGGAACGGCTGCAGCGGTCTGTTCATCGAAAATCTGGTCGGCGATATCGATGCCCTCGATCCCTTTGGCGATGAGGCGGACGATTTTTCCGTCATTCTGGCGGAGGCGCGCGAATTGCCCTGGGACGGGGAGGGGCGGATCGTGCTGCCGCCCGATGTGATCGAGGATGCGGGAATCGACGGTCAGGTCATGTTTGCCGGGCGCGGTGCCTATATCGAGATTGGCGCCCCTGAAATCATCGGTGAGCGCATAGCCCAGCAGAGTCGCCGGGTGCGTCAGGATCCGGGCCGTCTGTCACGGGCGCGGCGCAAGGACGGTGCGTGATGGCGGGCGGGCACACACCCGTCATGCTGGCGGAGGTGGTGGCCGCCGTTCAGCC
>JALXAG010000153.1 GCA_026992315.1 Sneathiellales bacterium
GTTCTGGAGCGCAGCATGGCGATGCGCGTATCCCCGGCAATCACCACCCCCGCCAGCACATAGCCCGCCAGCCCCGCCACATCCTGGCGGCGTTGCCCGCGCGGCGGCTGCGGGCGCCGTGAAGCGGTAAACAGGGGACGGCGCGTGGTCTCCCTCATTTCCTCAAGCGGCGGCAATTCCCGCCACCATGGCGGCGCAAAGGGTTCCTGCCGCGGCGGTGGCGTTGCCAGCGTCACGGTCGCGGAGGTATTCCCGACAGGGAAAACGCCCCCCCGCAGCCAGGGCCAGGCCGCAGAGGTCAGCGCCGCCGCGATCAGAACCCCCAGCAGCATATGAGCCGGAGAACGCATCATCCGCCGCCCCGCGGCTGCCACAGCCCTGTCACCTGCAGGGTGACGTCGAGCGGATACTGGGCATCGCTACGCCCGTCGCGCACCCGCACATACAGTTTTTCCACCGCCACGGCAGGGATGCCGCTTTCAAGCGCATGAAGCACCTTCTGCAGGATCGGGGTATCGGCGGTGAACACGGCGCTAACGCCGATACGCTGCAATTGCCGCCAGGGCGCTATGTCAACGGCCTGCAAGGATACCGGCTGCGCCCCGTTGGCCTGCAAGGCCGCCTTCAGCCGCTGCTGCAGATCCGCCTGCGCCAGGGCCGCCGTTTGCGCATCCAGCAACAATTTTTCGGTTCCGGCGGTCCGTTGATCACGTTGGCGAAGCGCCTGGCGCAGACGGGGCAGGCGTTCGGCCGCCGCCCGCTCGCGCTGCAATGCCAGATGCGCCATTTCGATGCGGGTTTCCAGCCTCTGCGCCAGCTGCCGGTACGGCCACCCGATCGCCAGCGCCGCCATAATCGCGACCGCAATCAGCAAGGCCAGCGCCAGAATACGCGCCCTTGTCGCATGCGGGGCGATCATTCCCGGTCCTCCGGCAGCCGCTCCGCCCCACGCGCGGCCGTTGGCAAGGCGATGGCGAAAGCGAATTTTTCCCGACCGCTGAGGGCATCGCGATAGACCGGCGCCTGAAAGCGCACGGCGGCACCGGGCAAGGCGTCCTGCAGCGGCCCGATCAGCGCGGCGGCCGAAGCCGCCGAACCCTCGATCCTGATTTCACCGTCGGAAAACTCGAACAGGCTCAGCCATGCATCGTCGGGCAGGGCGGCGCTGAGGCGCTCGATCACCGGGCTTATATAGGGATAACGGGCAAAAAAGGCCTGTGCATCGGCGGCGGCGCCCCCGCCCCCGGCCAGTTGGCGCGACAGATCCCGCGCCGTTTCGGCATCGGCGCTGAAGCGAAGTCGCTCGGCCTCGATCCGGCGCAATTGCAGATAATCGTAAAGCAGCGGTGAAAGCAGCGCCGCCACCAGCGCCAGCACCGCCGCCACCGCCAGGGGCCGCGACAGCGCCATCCCCCGGCCCTTCTCCAGAAAATTCCGGCGCGTATCCCCCGGCGCATCCGCATCGGCGAAATCGGCCAGATCGGGCAGAATGCCGCGCTGCGCCAGACGTTGCAGACAGGTTTCGAGACGGTCTTTCGTCACCAGCCTGACCGTCACCTCAAGTTGCTCCCCCGTCTCGCTGCGGCGCATATCATCGATGTAAAAACGGACATCCTCGGGGGAAAAGGGCGATACCCGGGGCAGTTCGAAAGCCACCGCCGCATGAGGATCGCCCGCCGCCGCAGCCGGCAGGCGCATATCCACCGCCAGCGCCTGACCGGGCCGCAGGCGCAGAACGATGCGCCGCCCTTTGAGCATATCGCCGGGCAACGGCGCATCGGGGGCAATGAGCTGGCGCCGGCCATCCGGCAGGCGCAGTTCCAGAACGCCGCGATCGTCACACCCGACAATGACATCGCCGCCGCCATTGCGGACAGGGGCCAGCATGGCGCCGATTTCATCCGCCCACCAGCGCAGCCACTTCATGATGCCGTTCTCAGCCATGGCCGCCAAGCTATCACCGCCTTTGCGATACGGCAATCGGCATGCCGCCGACGGTTTCATAGCCGCTCTCCGGCGGCAGAAAAACAAAGGGCCGGCCATCCGTGCTCAGCAGACTGATCACGGCAAGGCGCAAAAACCTGCCGCCATCCGCCCCGCCGGTTTCCGCCACCACCCGGTAAGCGCGCCCCGGCGCGGCGATGAAATATGGCCGGCCCGCTTCGATCAGGCGCATCTCGCGGCGCCCCCCGGCGATAAAGCGCCGCGCCCGATCCCTGCCGACACCGGGAACCGCCGCCAGAACCGTCTCATCCGCCCAGCGCGGATCGATTCCCGCCGTTGCCGATAATGTCGTCAGAAAGGGCGCAACCCGCCTGAAGGAAGCCGCATCCATGCCCGGCAGATCGAGCAATTCGCTCAGATCGAGGAATGGCGGCAGAAACCGCCTTTGTTCGCGTCGGCGCAGAATGGCCCGGACCACCCCCCGGGCCTCGCCGATACCGGCCTGGCGGAAAAGATTTTCCAGCAGAAGCGCCGGCGCCAGATTGATGTCGATCCGCCCGCTCAGATCCTGCAGGCGAATGCGGACGCCCCCCTGCATCGTTTCGGCACCGGCAAGGGAATCCGGCACACCCTCTCCGCCCGCCAGGCGCAGCCCCGTCTGCAGCAGGGCGGCATCGATGCGGGCCGAGGCCTGCGCCCGTTCTTTCAGCAGGCGGGCGGTATCGACGCCGCGGCGCGCATCCTGCAGCAGCAGCGCCGCCAATGCGCCCGCCAGCATCAGCAGCAACAGCACCACGGGCAGGGCCATGCCCCGCTGGCGACGGGCAATCATCGCGGGGCCTCGCCGAAACGGGGGCGTACGATCAGCGAAGGCCACGCCCCGTCATCGTCGCCAAGGCGCAGGTCGATCAGCGCGGGCAATGCCTCGCGCGCCTGCCAGTCCCGGCGCCAGTTTTCCTTTTCACCGGGTCTCATCCGCGCCATGTAGCGGATGGAAAATCTGCCCAGACGGGGGATGAGGACACTCAGCCCGGCATTGCTGAAATCGGCTTCAAGGCGCCCGTCGCGGGTGAAGCGAACCCCGTCGCCGCCCCGGATGAAGGGGCGGTAATCCAGCACCAGCCGCCCTTTATCGGAACGAAGGCGCAACCAATGCAGACGGGTGATGCCGTCCCGCCCCGGCATCGACGCCAGCCAGATCAGCCGTGTTTTCCCGCCGGTAAAATACAGATGCCCGTCATCGTGATCGTAACCGCGCAGCGCCACTGCCGAAGCCAGCAGCCGGCGCAAATTCTCCTCAACCGCCACGATGCGCTGCCCCCGCGCCGCCGCCGCGCCGCCGCGGGCGCCCAGCAGGGAAAAATGATTGATGCTGCCGGCCAGGGCCAGGGTCAGAACGGCCAGCAGCACCAGCGCCACCAACATCTCGGCCAGGGTGAACCCCTTGTATGCGCGCATCCTGCTCATGGGCGCCACGTCGCCATGGTCTGCCCCGGCAGGATCAGCACCTGCCCGTTGTGGCGCACCTCCACCTCGATATCGAACAGGCGGTAATCTCCTGCCGCAACGGTCGTGGCGGCGGGACGTACCCTCACCCGCCAGCGTCCGCCGCCGGGCAAGGTTCCCGCCCGCCCGTCGGCGGCGGAGCCGAGGGCTTCCGCCCAGGCCAGCCGCGAGCGGGCCTCCAGCATCGCCATATCCGCATGATAGCCCTTGCGGATGCCGGCAAGACCGCCGCCGACGGCACCGTAAAGGGCAAGCAGGCCGATGGAGGCAACCGCCAGCGCCACCAGCACCTCGATCAGGGTCAGCCCCCGCTGCCCGCCGGAGAGACGTTTCATGACCGCTACCGCCCCGAAAACAGGGCGGTGACGGGATCGACGACCAGCCGCCCCTCCGGCAGCACGATCTCGCCGCCGGAGGAGGCCCCGTCAGGATAGAAAAGGATCGCTTCCCCCCCCTGCGGCGGCGTCAGGGCAACCACCCGCCCCCTGCGCATGGCCTGATTGCGGGCATCGTTCAGCTGCGTCGCCCAGATATCGCGCGGATCCCCCTGCCCCGGCAGGGTACCGTATTCCAGCGCCGCCAGCGACAGCGCCAAACCGACGATGACCAGCACCACCATAAGTTCGATCAGGGTGAAACCACGCCGAAGACCGGGGCGGTTTGGGCGCGGGCGGCGGTCAGCGCCCGCCATCGTCATTCTGCCAGTTGGCGATATCGGCATCCTCGCCCTCCCCGCCCTCGCGCCCGTCGGCGCCAAGACTGAAGAGATCGTAATCCAGGCCATGACGGCCCGGATAACGATAATTGTACGGCCGCCCCCAGGGATCGGCGGGAACCTGCTTGCCCTGAATGTACGGCCCGTTCCAGCGCCCGGCATCATCGGGTTTTTCCACCAGCGCCGCCAGCCCTTCCTTCGAAGAAGGGTAGCGTCCCGTATCGAGGCGATAAAGATCGAGGGCATTGCCCAGCCTGCGTATCTGCAGCCGCGCCGCATCCTGCTTGGCCCCGCCGATGAAGGGGATCAGCCGCGGCGCCACCAGCCCGGCCACCAGTGTCAGTATCACCAGCACCACCAGAAGTTCGATCAGGGTGAAGCCGCGCTGACGCTTTTTTCCGTTTTTTCCTGCGCTCATGTCCTCCCCCTCACTGTGCCAGCGCATTCACGCCCAGAATCGCCGCCAGCATCGACAGCACGACTGCCCCGACAATTCCGCCGAGAAACAGGATTGCCAGCGGTTCGGTCAACGCCAGCATCCGCCCGGCACGATGGGCCACCTGCGCGGCGGCAAAATCGGCATAGCCGGACAAGGCATCGGCCAGACGTCCGGAATTTTCGCCGATCGCCGCCATTTCGGCCAGGGCCGGCGGCAGCAGCATCCCCTCGCGCAGAAGCACGGAAAGAGGCTGACCCTGACGCAGTTTTTGCAGCGATGCGCGCAGACGGTCCTCGGCATAAGGATTGTCCATCGCCGCCGCCGCCAGGGTTGCCGCCGCCTCCAGCGGCACCCCGCCGCGCAGCAGATGTGCCAGGGCGCGGGCGAAACGCTCGGATAACGCCTCGCGCAGCAACGGCCCCAGAAGGGGCAGGCCGAGCGAGATACGGGCCCATAACCGGGGAAACAGGTCGCGCCGC
>JALXAG010000154.1 GCA_026992315.1 Sneathiellales bacterium
TGCCAAGGAGGCCCGCGCCAAGGGCATGGACCTGAAGGCCTGTTACAAGATGGCGCGCGAGCGCATGGATCCGAAATATGGCGAATGGGTGATCTACGATCACTGCATGCCCTTTGACGTTGCCCGCGCCTATGACGAGGCCGGCGGCATGACCCGCCCTCAGATCTGGACGGCGGAACGCGACAAGGAAATGTGGTCGGCCCTGAACGACTGAACAGGGCGGCAGGCGTCGCAATATCCTGAAAAAAACGAACCCTTCCGCCGGCCGGCGGAAGGGTTCTTCATGTCCGGGGAGTGCAGGTCCCGGACGGCACCCCGAGAGCGGGGAGGTCAGGGGGAGCCTTGGGGGCGCTGCTTAATTTTCCTCCGCGGCAATTTTCATCGCCTCTTTGAGGATGTCCATATCGCCGATATGGTTGGCCAGCAACAGGATCAGACGGGCGTTGATGGCGGCCGATTCCTCATCCGATTTATCGCGGTGGATGTCGATCAGCAGTTCATAGAAATCGTCGGGGCGGGCGATATTGGCTTCGGTATTCAGTTTCATGGCCTCATTCTCCATCAACGGGCGGTGGCGCGATTGACGGCGGCCTTGATCCTTGCCGGATCGAAGCTGCGCCAGCGGGCCGCTACGTACTGATCGGGGCGGAACAGATAGGTGGTTCCCGGCCGCGCATCGTAACGGGCGGCAAGAAGGCCTTCGCTGTCTTCGATGTCGCGTCCGACGGCCAAAACCTTGCAGGGAATGCCGTCCGCATCGATTTCCCGGATATCCGTATCGGTGCCGAATGTCAGGGCCACGAACTGCCCGCCCAGTTCGTTGAGCAGCCATCCGTCCCTGCCGCCGGCGCTGATCGGCGCATCCGCGGCATTGGTGCCCGGGGCCATTTTTCCGTCGAATTCATCCTCATCGGGGGTGTTGAGCGAGGACTGCGTATACGGCGTGGGGGTGGACAGACGGCCTGAATTGACCAGGGGCCGGGCAAAGGGATATTTGCGTGCCAGTTGCAGAACCGCATTGCGGAAGGTGCGGCTGATGCGGCTTTTCGGCGTGATGAAATCGGTGGAGCGGGTGGAATTGAGCAGATTGTCCGCCGCTGCGAAGACCCGTTCCTCGGAATAACTGTCGAGCAATGCATCGGGTGCCTTGCCGTCGATCACCAGCTTCAGCTTCCAGGCCAGGTTATCCACGTCCTGCACGCCGGTATTGGCGCCGCGGGCGCCAAAGGGCGAAACCTGATGGGCGGAATCGCCGGCGAAGAACACCCGGCCCTTGCGGAAGGTATCGAGCTGGCGGCAGGCAAACTGGTAGACGGAAACCCATTCGAGCTCGAACTCCGTATCCTCGCCCAGCATGGCCTTCAGGCGGGGAATGACTTTCTCCGGCTTTTTCTCCTCTTCCGGATCGGCATCCCAGCCAAGCTGAAAATCGATGCGCCAGACATCGTCGGCCTGTTTGTGCAGCAGCACCGACTGGTTGGGATGAAAGGGCGGATCGAACCAGAACCAGCGCTCGGTCGGGAAATCGGCCTTCATCACCACATCGGCGATCAGGAAACGATCCTGGAAGAACCGGCCGGTGAATTCCATGCCCAGCATGTCGCGGACGGAACTGTTGGCGCCGTCGCAGGCGACGACCCAATCGGCCTCGATGCGGAAGACGCCGTCCGGGGTCTTCACTTCAAGCGTTACGCAATCCTCGCCGTTTTCGAGGTCGATGACCTTGTGCTTCCAGCGGATATCGATCAGATCGCCGAACTCTTTGGCCCGTTCGATCATGTATTCCTCCAGATAATATTGCTGGAGGTTGATGAAAGCGGGCATTTTATGGCCTTCTTCCGGCAGGAGATCGAACTGATAGGCCAGATCGTTTTCATGGAACACCTTGCCGATCTTCCAGACGATGCCCTTTTCGATCATCGGTGCGGCGCAGCCCAGCCTGTCCCAGATTTCGAGCGGGCGCTTGGCATAGCATACGGCACGGGATCCGACACTGACGGTGTTGTTATCGTCCAGCACCAGGGTTTTGATGCCATGGGCGGCGAAGTCGAGCGCCGTCGTCAGGCCGATGGGTCCGGCACCGATGACCACGGCCTGAAAACGGGGGGTCTCGCCCGTTTTCTGTGCCTCCATCTGAACATAGGGAAATTCGGGAAATTCATGGGTTTTCAGCATGGCGCGACACCTTGTCTTCGCCGCCGCGGCGCAACTGCGAAGCGGCGGCAGGGTGAAAGTTACGATTGCGGCGTATAACGGCTGACGGTCTGATCGATGGCCCCGAAGATGGAGCGGCCCTCCTCATCGAGCATCTCGATGCGGACCCGGTCGCCGAATTTCATGAAATCGGTTTTCGGCTTGCCGCGCATGATGGTTTCGATCATGCGGATTTCGGCGATGCAGGAATAGCCCTTGCCGCCCTCGCCGATCGGCTTGCCGGGGCCGCCGTCCATCTTGTTCGACACGGTGCCCGACCCGACGATGGTACCGGCCCCCAGCGGGCGGGTTTTCGCGGCATGGGCGACGATGGTCGGAAAGTTGAAGGTCATGTCGACCCCGGCATCCGGCTCGCCGAATTTCTCCCCGTTCAGATAGGAGCGCAGGGGCAAATGCACCTTGCCGCCGCGCCAGGCGGTGCCGAGCTCGTCCGGGGTGACGGCGACGGGAGAAAAGGCCGATGACGGTTTGGACTGGAAGAAGCCGAAGCCCTTGGCCAGCTCCCCGGGGATGAGGTTGCGCAGGGAAACGTCGTTCACCAGCATGAACAGCTTGATGTGCTCTTCGCATTTTTCCGCCGGTGTGCCCATGGGCACATCGTCGGTGACGACGGCGATTTCGGCCTCGAAATCGATGCCCCAGGCCTCGTCCGCGATGGGGATTTCGCCCCGCGGCGGCAGAAAGGAATCGGAGCCGCCCTGATACATCAGCGGATCGGTCCAGAAACTATCCGGCAGGGTGGCGCCACGGGCGCGGCGCACCAGTTCCACATGGTTGACATAGGCGGAGCCATCCGCCCACTGATAGGCACGCGGCAGCGGCGAGGCCGTCTTGTCCTCCTCGAAGGGCAGGGCATCCGCGCATTCGCCGGCATTGAGCCTGTCGTAAAGATCGCGCAGCTTCGGTGCCGTCCCCGCCCAGTCGTCCAGGGCGTCCTGCAGGGTCGGGGCGATATCCCCGGCCGGAATGCAGTTCTTCAGATCGCGCGAGACAATGACGAGCGCGCCGTCGCGCCCGCCGGTATTCAGTGTTGCCAGTTTCATTTCAGATCCTCACCCGTTTGGCGGTTATTTCCCGCCTTTCCAGCTATCGACATAGCCTTCCCATTCGACGCCTTCGGGCAGTTCGTGCACGTCCAGCATGTCGCGGGTATCGACCATGACGGCGACCTCGTCGGTTTCCTTGCGGTCGTAATTCATCGCCGTTTCATAGGCCTTGGGGTGCGGCCCGTGGGGGAAGCCGCAGGGATGGAAGGTCGACATGCCGGGATGGATATTGTCGCGGCTGAAGAACTGCCCCTTGTGATAGAAGAGAAACTCCTCGTAATCGTCATTCGAATGATAATAGGGCAGTTTCAGCGCGCCGGGGTCGGATTCGATCGGCCGCGGGCAGAAGGTGCAGATCACCACCCGGTTGGCCAGGAAGGTGGCATGAGCCGAAGGCGGCACGTGATAGCGGGCGCTCATCAGCGGGCGGATGTCGCGCCAGTTCAGCTTCACCGGTGCAAGATTGCCGTGCCAGCCAATGGCATCCAGCGGGTTGAAGGGGAAGATCTGGCGGCTGATTTCATTGCGCCGCTTGATTTCGATCGCCCATTCGTTTTCGTCCTGCTGATCGAGAAAGACCTCGTCGATCTTCGGATGGTCGAGGATCGCCGGATCGAAGATCGCCTGATTGCCGACGATGGCCTTTTCCGGCAGCTTGTAGGAATCGTTCGTTGCCTCGATCATCAGAATATCGGCGTCGCCGTCGCATTCGACCCGCCAGGCGGTGCCGCGGGGAATGACGATATAATCGCCGTCGCGGAAGCTCATATGGCCGTAATCGCAGTAGAAATGGCCGCTGCCGCTGTGCACGAACAGGCAGTCGTCGCCATCGGCATTGCGGGCCAGTTGGTCCATCCTGCCCGATGTTTTCCACATGCGCAGGCGCATGGCGGCGTTGGAGAGAATAGTGGTCGCCTGCCAGGGGCTGGCGCTGCGCGCTTCCAGCTTGTTGAGGTCGAAGGCACGCGGGCGAAGCGGCCCTTCGAAGCGGGTCCAGCCGGTCGGCGGATGTTTGTGGTGCAGCTGCGCCGCTGGTCCGAAGAAGCCTTCGCGGCCGATTTCGCGTTCATAGGTGCCTTCCGGCATATCGCAATGGGCCTGGCGGCTGGCCGTGCCTTCCACCCACATGGGGGGTATCCAGTTTTTCATCTTCCGCTCCTCCTCGCAGCGTGTTCGTGTCTCGCTGATCCGGCAGGGCTGCGCGCCTTGCTGTGCCGGGTATCCGTCTTTTGCGTATTTTTAGTTGCAAATGAAACTATATCAAGTATTTTTTTAACCACCCCGGGCAGCAGCGATATTTTCCTGCGGGATAAGCGGTTGAAGCAGAAGATTTCTGCAGCTTTCCGGGGGTTCGGGGAATTTAATTTTCGTTTCCCACTTGGCATTAGTTTCATTTGCAAGTAAATTGTTGCGGCAATAACCAATAACAATCTGCATCGATCCAACCTTTGGCAGTTTTGAGGAGGTCCTTTCATGAAACGCGTATTTCTGGCCGCCGCCACCGCGGCCGGCATGGCTTTCGCCGCCACCCTGGCCCCCGGCGCCAGCGCCGCAGAGGTCATCAAGCTGAAGCTTTCCACCTTCCTGCCGGCGTCGCATCCGACGCAGAAGGATTTTATCGAACCCTGGGTCAGGGAACTCGAAACCCGCACCAACGGCAAGGTCAAGGTTGAAATCTATCCTGCCGGTTCCGCCTTCGGCCATGTGGCCAAGCAGCTCGATCAGGTGCGGGCCGGCGTGGTCGATATCGCCCACGGGCTGACCGGCATTCCCCGCGGGCGCATGCCGCGCACTTCGGTCATCGATATGCCCTTTCTGGTCAAGACGGCCGATGCCGCATCGCGCACCCTGTGGGATCTGTACAAGGAGGGCATGATCTCCGACGATTACAAGGGGCTGAAGGTGCTGGCCCTGCATGCCCATAATGCCGGGCTGATTCATACCCGCACCAAGCAGGTCAAGACCATGGACGACATGAAGGGCCTGCGCCTGCGCACGCCCTCGCAGGCGATTTCCATGATGCTGAAACAGCTCGGTGCCACGCCGGTCGGCCTGCCGCCGACGCAGGTCTATGAAAGCCTGCAGAAGGGCGTGATCGACGGCAATGTCTTCCCCTATGAAGCCATTCACGGCTTCAAGCTGTATGAAGTGCTGAAATATCATCTCGATGCCAAGGCCTATACGACCAGCTTCTATTTCGTCATGAACAAGCGCAAATACGATTCGCTGCCGGCGGATGTGCGCAAGGTGATCGACGAAATCTCCGGCGATCCGCTGGTGGCCAAGTTCGGCGGCTGGTGGAACAAGTGGGACGAACCCGGCAAGGAAGACATCAAGCGTGTCGGCAATATCGTGACGCCGCTGAGCGACGAGGAACGCGCCCGCTGGAAAAAGGCTCTGGCGCCGATGATCGATGCCTATCTGAAGGAAATCGAAAAGAAAGGCGTGAAGAACGCGCGCGAAATCTATGCCGAAGCGCAGAAGCTGGTGGCAAAATACGAACAGTGATTGCGGTTCGTTTGCAGGGAGGCCGGGCCGGAATGCGCCCGGCCTCTTGATTTTTGCATTGGGGTTTCCTCCGGCACCGGGATTGATGCCATGATCGAGACATTCAACAGAATTCTGTTCGTCCTGACCCGCTATGTCGCCTGGCTGGGCATGCTGTCGCTTCTGGGGGCGATGACGGTCACGACAGCGGACATTATCCTGCGCAAGACCGAAGGCGAGGGCATTTTCGGTGCCGTCGATATCGTTCAGCTTCTGATCATGGGGGCGGCGTTCCTTGCCATTCCCCATGGCTTCATCACCCGCAGCCATGTATCCATCTCGCTGCTGGTGGACATGCTGCCCCCTGCGGCGGCGGCGCTGACCGGCGTGCTGGCCGCGGCACTGGGCACCGCCTTCATGCTGGCGATCTCCGTTTTCGGTTATGACAGCGCCCTGATGCAGTACGAATACGGCGATGTGTCCCTGACGCTTGGCATTCCCAAGATCTATTACTGGATGCCGCTGCTGTTCGGTGCCGGGCTTTCGGTCGTGGTGACCGTGCATATGACGGTCGAGCAGCTTTATCTGCTGTTCAGCGGCCGCGGCAATCTGCTGGCGGACGGGGACTGACCATGTCCGATAATGCCATTGCCATCATCGCCTTCGCTTCGCTGTTCGGCCTGATCGCCCTGCGCGTGCCGGTGGCGGTTTCCATGGGCATCGTCGGACTGGCCGGCGGCTGGGCGCTCAACGGCTGGGACAGCATGGCCTTCATCATGGGCTCCCTCCCTTTCGAAACGGTCTTTCCCTACGGCCTGTCGGTCATTCCGCTGTTCATTCTGATGGGGGTTTTCGCGGCCCGCGCCGGGCTGTCGAAATCCCTCTACGATGCGGTTCATGCCTTCATCGGCCATTTCCGCGGCGGGCTGGCGATGGCGACGGTAGGGGCCTGTGCGGCCTTCGGCGCCATCTGCGGATCGTCGCTGGCCACTGCCGCCACCATGTGCCGGGTGGCGATGCCGGAGATGCGCCGCCGCCAGTATGACGATGGCCTGGCCGCCGCCACCATCGCCGCCGGCGGCACCCTTGGGGTGCTCATACCGCCCAGCGTGATCATGGTGATCTATGCCATCATGACCGAACAGTCGATCGGCAAGATGTTTGCCGCCGCCATTCTGCCGGGTATTCTGGCGACCAGCCTGTACATGCTCAGCGTTTATGTGCAGACATGGCGCAATCCGGCCCTCGGCCCTGCCGATGACGTGGTCCCCTGGTCGGGCCGGCTGGCCGCTCTGTTCAATGTCTGGCCGGTATTGCTGCTGTTCGCGCTGGTGATCGGCGGCATCTATCTGGGCTGGTTCTCGCCGACGGAAGCAGCGGCGATCGGCGCGCTCGGGGCCTTTTTGCTGGCTCTGGCGCGGCGGCAGTTGTCGCGGCGCGTGTTTCTCGAATGTCTCAGCGAAACCGCCAATACCAGCGGCATGATCTTCCTGATCCTGATCGGCACCGCCGTCTTCAACTATTTCGTCGAAACCACCGGCATGCCGCAGGCGCTGGTGCGCTATGTGGGCGAGTTGGGCTGGCATCCGCTGGCGATCATGGCGGTGCTGATCGCCTTCTATGTGGTGCTGGGCTGTTTCATGGATTCGCTCAGCATGATTCTGCTGACCCTGCCCTTCGTCTATCCGCTGACCCAGAGCCTGGGATTCGATCCCATCTGGTTCGGCATCATCATGGTTTCAGTGGTCGAGGTGGGGCTGATCACGCCGCCTATCGGCATGAATCTGTTCGTTATCATGGCTGGCACGCCGGGACTGCAGCTTCAGGTCATCAGTCGCGGTGTGGTGGCCTTTCTGCTGGCCGATATTCTGCGCCTGGTGCTGCTGATCGCCTTCCCGGCCCTGTCCCTGTGGCTGCCTTCGCTGATGGAGTAAGCGCTGATGGAACATCTGCAATGGAAACCGGAATACAGCGTCGGGGTGCCGGTGCTCGACCGTCAGCATCGCGGTCTGATCCGCATCATCAATAAGCTCACGGATGAAACGGAAAGCGATGGCATGATCGACTGGGTGTTCGATCAGCTCGAAGCCTATACGCGCGAGCATTTCGCCACCGAGGAAAGGCTTCTGGAACAATATGATTACCCGGACCTTGCCGCGCACAGAAAACAGCACCGCAATTTCGAGCAATGGCTGAAGGCCGTGCGCATGACCTGGCGCAGCGGGGCGCCGCGCGATCAGATTGCCGCAACGGTCAGCGCGTTTCTGCGCGACTGGCTGATCCGGCATATTCTCTCCTCCGACATGGCCTATAAGGGGGTTGTGGGCACCAATGGGGGGACGGAAGGGCAGATGGAGGCTTGATCGCTGCCGCGCTTTGAAGAATGATGCGGCTGTTTCGATGCAATGAACGGGAAACCCATGCCCAGGCAAACGGCACGCGCGAAGGACAAAGATCCTGTATTTCATCTCCGTCGGTTTTTTCCTTACCGGATATCGCGCTTCTATGCCGCGGTCAGCAAATCCCTGGCTTATCGCTATCGCGACGAACTGGGCCTGAGCGTGCCCGAATGGCGGACACTGGCCGTTCTGGGCAGCGAGGGCAGTAAATCGGCCAGTCAGGTTGGCATGGATACGGATATGGACAAGGTTCAGGTCAGCCGTGCCGTCACCCGCCTGAAGCAGAAGGGCATGATCAGCCGGGGAACCGACCCGCAGGACCGCCGCCGTTCGGTTCTGGAACTGACCGACAAGGGGCGGGAGGCCTATAACATGGTGGTGCCGCGCGCCCTGGCCTATGAGCAGGAAATGCTGGAGGTTCTGAGCCCGGAGGAAGAGCGCGAATTCTGGCGCCTGGTCGAAAAACTGCAAACCCGTGCGCAGGAACTGAAAAAGGCGGGGAGTTGAAAAAAACGGACGGCTGATTACATCTTTGTCGCCGCGCATGATGTTCTTCATGCCATGCGGATGTTCCCGTACGCCGTTTGTCCCGTAAATATCAATAAAAACAATGTTTTATGTGGTTTCTCCTCTTGAAGGAGGGGGTACCCGTTCCCACCTGCCCTTGCAGGAAAAACACTTCTGTAAGGATATGCACAATGAAAAAATCACACAGCCTGAAGAAGGCGATTACACCTTTGGCGGTTGCGGCTGCACTTATTTCTGCGCCCGCGGCTTTCGCAGCTGGTGACATGGCGGGGCAGACCGCAACCGCTGCCAGAGGCGCGACCGAAAAACAGGAGCGTGCGGAAGCGCGCAAAAACCGGGCCCGGATCATTGCCGATGCCGCGGCGGCGGTGGTGGAAACCCGCACGGCCCTTGCCGCACTGGAAAAGGACGATCGCGATGCCGCCATGAAGGCGCTGGAACGGGCGATCGGCAAGCTTGAAGCCGTTTTGGCCCGGGCGCCGGAGATGGCGCTGACGCCTGTCGATGTACAGACGGAAATTCTCGACCTCTATGCCGATGTCGCGGCGGTCCGGGCGGCCAGGGAAAAGGTTCGCGAGCTGCTGGATGACGGGCGCCTGCAGGAGGCACGGCGTCTGATGTCCGGGCTGGCGAGCGAAATCGTCATCCGGGTCGTCAATGTGCCGCTGGCATCCTATACGGCGGCGGTGAAGGCCATTGTGCCTCTGGTCGATCAGGGCAAGACCGCGGAAGCGAAGAAAGCGCTGGAAGACGTGTTGCGTACCCTGGTCGTGACCGAATATGCGGTGCCTCTGCCCCTGCTGCGGGTCGATGAAATGATGGTGCGCGCCAAGGTACTGAGCGAGAAGGAAAAACGCAGCGAAGCCGAACAGAAGGAACTGGACGGCATTCTCAAGGCCATGCGTACCGAACTCGAATTTGCCGAAGCGCTCGGATACGGCACGAAAGAGGAGTATGCTGCCTTTTACAAGGAAATCGCCAGCATCGAGGAGAAGGTTGCCGGCGGTAAGTTCGGCAAGGGCTATTTCGAAACCCTGACCGATGAACTGGCCAAGCTGCGTGATCGCCTGACCGGCAGTCACAAGAAGGGGGACAAGTAATGAGCACGGAAAAGAAGGCGGCATTCGATGACAAGCTCGAATTGCCGAAGAAGTGGGGCTGGCTGCTGGCGCTGGGGATACTGAACCTGATTCTCGGCGGGATCGGCTTCGGCGCGGTGACGGCGTTCACCTTGGCCAGCGTCATCATGTTTGCTGGTTTTCTGATGGCGACGGGCGTATTGCAGATCGTCCAGGGCATTCGCGCGAAAGAACACGATTGGGCCGGGCGCGGGCTGCATTTTCTCGTCGGCATTCTGTATATCGGCGTGGCTTTGCTGGCGGCATACGATCCTTATGCCGCATCCGCCGGGCTGACGATCTTCATTGCCGCGATGTTCGTGGTCATCGGTGTCAGCCGCATCGTTTATGCGGTCCGGGCGCGGCGGCAGAACTGGAAATGGCTGTGGCCGGTGCTGGCCGGCATCGTCGATCTGGCTGCCGGGGGGATCATCATGTTCACCTGGCCTGCCTCCAGCCTTTGGGTGCTGGGTCTGCTGTTGTCGGTTGAGCTGATCATGAACGGCTGGCTGTTGACGGCGACGGCCCTGGCGGCAAGGGCGCTGGAACGTGCCGGCAAAAACGGTTCCGGCGATGCGCCGGCAGAGAATCCGGCATCATAAGAGAAGAGGAGTACCACCATGGTAATGGCCGTAAAACAATTTGAAAAACTGTTCCGCGAAGCCGCTTCTCTCGATATCGATAAATCCGATATCAAGCGTCTGGAGGATTTCATCAATCAGCGCCTCTACGACCTGCTGGTCATGGGGCAGGCGGCGGCCAAGGCCAACGGGCGCGACCTGATCGAGGTTCAGGACGTGCCGGTGACCAAGGGACTGCAGGAGAGCATCCATGCCTTCCGCGATATTGACGAGGAGCTGGGCCTTACGCCCATTCTGGAGCATCTGGCGAAATTCCCGCCATTGCATCTGGGCTACAGCGCCGGGCTGGAGGAACGGATTCCGGAAATCGTCGGCGGGATAACCGTCGGTCTGGCCCGTCTGTTCAAGGTTATCGATCCGGAGATGAAAAACCCCCAAACCGAACATTGGGAGAAGGTTGCCGAGATCTATGCCATTCTGGGCTGATCGGGTATCCGGCATGTATGGGGGCGGCGCTGGAAGGTGCCGCCCCTTTGTATTCGGTATTTTCGCAGGTTTCAGATTTTTCCGGGGAATGCTTGACAGGCAGTCCTGTAATCACATTTATTTGATGTTGAATTTCCGGTGAAGCAGGAGACTCCGATGCAAATGAAATTGGCGATAGCAGGTTTTGCGTTCAGCGTGATGCTGGCAGGTTTCCCGGCTATGGATGCCGGCGCTGCGGAAGATGCGGTTGCGGCCGGGGTGGCGGAAATCAAACCGGAATTGAAACGCTTTGCCAGTATGCTGAAAAAGGAATTGCAGCAGGCTCTCAAGACGGGAGGACCGTTGAAGGCCATCGAAGTCTGCAATGGCAAGGCACCGGAGATTGCGGCGCGTATTTCTGAGGAAACGGGATGGGACGTCGGCCGGACGAGCCTGAAATGGCGTAATCCGGACAATGCGCCCGATGCCTGGGAACGGAAGGTTCTGGAGGATTTTGAAAAGCGCCGTGCCAGAGGGGAAAAAGCACAGGCGATCGATTATGCCGAGATTGTCGAACAGGACGGGCGCAGGGTTTTGCGCTACATGAAGGCCATTCCTACGGGCAAGGTCTGTCTGGCCTGTCATGGCAGCAATATTGATTCTGCTGTCAGGGCGCGTCTGGATGAATTCTATCCCGATGATCGCGCCCGCGGTTTCAGGCCTGGCGATATTCGCGGTGCATTCACGGTTTCCCGCCCGATGTAGAGGGATATCGCACAAGGCTCTTCCGTGCCGGCAGGCGTTCTTTCGGATGTTCGGGTTCTTTCAGATCTCCCGGCAGGGGATGACGATGATGTCCTGATCCCGCAGCACCGGTGCCGTAGTGTGATCGTCTGAAATCTGATAGATGCTGATGCCGATCAGATGGGTGGCGCCGTCGGCGCTGCCGTCGGCCAGTGGCAGGATCAGCCTTTCGGCATTCATGTGCCAGTGCCGGGACAGCCGCTCATTGCGGTTGCCATGCAGAATGGCCGGCCTTTCAAGCAGATGTTTCCAGCGTGCATGAATTGTGGGGGCGTCTTCTGCGCCCACGATATTGCGCAATGTCATGCCCTTGATGGATTTGCCCCAGGCAAGGTTCACTTCTTCTCCTGCCAGGCGACAGGTGAATTCGTCCTGTGCCGGATTGTACTGGTAAAGCCAGGTATGAGGCAGGCAGGCGGGAATGGCGGCCGGGTCAAAATGTTGTTTATGTGGTACCGGCCTGCCCTGGCGGATTTCGAGCCAATGGCGGCAGAAATCCAGAATCAGGGGGTGAACGATGCCAAGGCGTTTCCGGGCATTGTCCAGAAGAGAGGACAGAGCAGCAGATTGATCGGTATTGTTCTTGGATACGGACGTCATAAGACAACGGTAGCGAAGAAAATGCTGTTCGCCAAATAATTTTAAAAAAACGGATTTATGTCTTTCAGTATAAAAAAAGCCCCGCAGAGCTGTGTCCGCGGGGCTGCCGGAGTATATATTCGAAGTCTTTTGGGTCGTTCAGGCTTTCTTCTTGCGCCGGGCCAGTCCCAGCCCGGCAAGGCCGAGGCCGAGCAAGGCCAGGGAAGCCGGTTCCGGTACATTGGTCGGCCCGGCACCGCCGCTGGCGGTAATCACGCGAATCCAGTCGCCGGGTTCGGTAACGAACATGTTCACGGTCAGGGTGTTGCCGCTGATCGTATAGGCATCGGATCCTTCCATGCCCCGGGCGCCGAAGCTGCCCGGATAAATCGTTCCCGGCGCGCCGAGCAGGGCGCTGCTGGCGGCTTCCAGCGTGCCGCTGCTGTCGGACATGACGCCGAGAATGTCGGCGGAGAATACCCAGACGACGTTGGTATGGGAGCCATAGGTGGTGCCCTGGGTGTTGAAGAAGATCATATGGCTGTCGACCTCGGTCCCGGCCGCGATGGTGCCGCCATCGACGGAGAGCGCACTGCCGAGAGTGACCCCCTGTTTTTCGTCGAAGCCCTGCTGGCCCGAATTCGTGGCAGCATCGTCAGTGACATCGGCGGGCGCCGAAATAATGGCGGCAGCACTGCCGAGATTGCTGTTGGGGCCGGACACACTGATAATGCTGGCTTGTGCTGTGGCAGCCATACCCATTACCAGCGTGGCGGCTGCGGCGGCATGAACATATTTCCTCATGGTCGGTTCCTTTTTCTGTTTTCTCTCATGTGCACACACATGGGATTGCCGCAGATTTTTTTGTCAGCCTAGGATGATGGCTTCCGTAATTGTTCTTATTACTAGTTATCAAGCAATAATCGTGCCATGTGTCTATCGCCATGAATGCAATGAAAAATCGTATTTGATGGTTTTGTGTTTTCTTCATGGGTGTAAAGAAATTCGACACCTGTAAGGGCGCAGAGGTCTTGAAAAGGTTCCCGGGATCACCATATCAAGCACAAGGATGCCATGATCGCCTGCCGGTGCCTGCGAGGGCCGGTTCAGGCGATGGCGACGGCCGCAAGGCGTTGCCCGGGGTGCGACTGCACCCGTGACTGGCTCATGGCCCCGCAGGGCGGGGCGGCATGTTGCTCGAAGGAGGATGTGTGATGAGCAGGATAGATTTTACACCGCTGTTTCGTTCCACGATCGGTTTCGATCGTATGACCGACTTGCTGGAGAGTGCCCTGAACCGCGAAGATGTCGGAGGATATCCGCCATACAATATCGAAAAGACGGGTAAGGACGATTACCGCATCACCCTGGCGGTTGCCGGGTTCAAGCCTGAGGATGTGGAGATCGAGGTCCGCGACGGCGTTCTGACGATTACCGGCAAGGGTAGCGACGAGAAGCCGGATGTGACCTATCTGCACCGTGGTATTGCCGAACGCAATTTCCGCCGTACCTTCCGTCTGGCGGAGCATGTAAAGGTGATCGACGCGACCATGGAGAACGGTCTGTTGCATGTCAACCTGACCCATGAGTTGCCCGAAGCAATGAAACCCCGGCGGATCAAGATCACCTCGGTGACACCGGGTTCCGGCAAGCTGGTCGAAGCCGGTAATGCCTGACCGCAGGGCAGCGAAGGCCGGACCTGAACGCTGCGGAAAGAAATTTGAGGATCGGCGGTGAACCCAAGGCGTTCCCTATCCCCCCTCATCCCCCCCGAGAAGGGGCGCCTTCACCGCCTTTGCCGCGAATGCGGCTGGGGATGATATCCTGCCCCGAGGATGTCATCCCCTTTTTTTGTTTATTGTTTATCATGGGGTGTGGTTGAATTATCCTATTGACATATGACGGATGATATGGCATAAGATGGCCACAATCGGGTTTCTGCGTCAACAGGGTGATCGGAGAGAGCCCGTCTCGATCAAGCAGGCCCGTCTCGATCAAGCGACTGTCGGGACAACCAGATCACGGACAACCAGATCACAATTTCACATGATCGCGGTGCGGGCGGATATTTCCCCGTACGGGCGCGGTAGCGATGGCCTGCAGCATGCTGCAGGTTTTTTTGTGTCTTCGCCAAATATGGCCGGTGCACAGCCAGGAGGGGCGATATCAGCCTGTCCCCATCATCCGCCGTTCGATGCCGATTTTTCCGGGCAGGGGTGTTGTTCGGCACCGTGTTTTTTCAGCAGGGCGGCAATGATGTTTTGCTCATGCAGGGCGATGATGGCCCGATTGATGGCCTGTTCGGTGACCGGCGGAACCTTGTGCGGATTGCTGAGGATGACATAAGGCTGCGTCCACAAATGAAGGGGCGGGGCGAGCTGTGCATCCAATTTGTTCTGCCGCCGTCGTTCCGCATCGAACAGCAGGCGGGCGAAATGGCTGCCCATGACCACGGCATCGACCCGTTCGCTGATCAGCAGGCGCGCCATGACGGCATCGCCTTTTGCGGCAATGAAATTGACGCCGGTCTTCTCGCGCAGGCGGCTGGAGAACATGCCGCCGGGCAGGCTGGCCAGATCGCGCCCCTTCAGATCCTGAAGAACGCGAACGGGGTTTTTCTTCAGGCTGTAAAGGGTGATCGAGAAACAGAAGATCGGCTGGCCGGCACGCATGATCCCTTCTGTCCACCGCATGGGAATGAACAATGCCAGATCGGTATCCTGTTTCAGGATCAGCTCCCGAATGCGTGGGATGGTGGCGATCTGCGGGCGGAATCGGATTCCGGCCCTGCCGGCGATTGCATGGAGAATATCCATCCCCAGCCCCTTGATGCCACCGTCCTGTCGTATGGCAAAAGGCGGCGTATCGGGCAGAACGATGGTAAGGGCCCGCTCCGGTCCGGTTTCAGTCTCCGCCGCTGCCGCATCCAGGGCGTGCAGGGGCAGAATGGCGCAAGCTCCGCCGATCAGCAGCAGGCGCGCAAGATACGGAACCATCCGCCGTTTTCGCGCATCTTCCGCTCTGTGCCCGTGCCGCTGAACCGATTTGTTTTTCATGCATCTGTACTTGAACCATGCCAATGCGGCCCTGTCCGCCTCGGCCCTTACAGGTGCAGCTTAGCATGTTCCTCCAACTTTAAGTAGTGATACGATATGGCAACATCCAGACATGTGCGGGATGGACAGACCCGCCCCGCCCTGAACCGGCGGCAGGAAAACTTCATTGCGGAATATCTTGTCGATTTCAATGCCTCCCGCGCGGCGCGGGCAGCGGGTTATACCGGGCGCAATGCCGGATATAGACTATTGCGCGACGAGCGCATCCGCAAACGCATCGAACGGGTTCAGGCGAAGCGCCGCGCCGATGCCCGGGTGCGCGCCGACCGTGTGATTGCGGAGCTTGCCGGCATCGCCTTTTCCGATATCCGCGATTTCGCCGAATTCGACGACAAGGGCGTGCGGCTGAAACCGTCGCACGCCATCGGGGCCGACGCCGCCCGCGCCATTGCCGAAATCCGCAGCCATCCGGGGGCGGAGGGGCCGCGTATCGTTGTCAAACTGCATGACAAGCGCCAGGCATTGGTGGCTCTGGCCCGGCACCTGGGATTGTTTTCCCAGGGCGGGGGCGGCGTCAAGGCATTGCTGCAAAGCCTGGCGGGCATGGCACCCGAAGCGCTGGAGGAACTGGCGGACGAGCTGGAGCGCATGAACGGCGATGACGGGGGCGGGGCCTCTTGAGCATTGCCGGAGAATTGCGCCGTCTTGCCCGCCGCCGCCGCCAGCAGCGGGCGCGGGATGGCCTGAAATACGATTGGGAGGCCCTGGCCCGGCCGGAACAGCGCTGGCCCGGGGGAGACTGGCGCATCTGGCTGATCCTTGCCGGGCGCGGCTGGGGCAAGACCCGCACGGGGGCGGAAGCCGTACGCCGGGCCATAAACCACGGTGCACGGCGGATCGCGCTTGTCGGGCGCACGCTCGGCGATGCCCGGGCGATCATGGCGGACGGGGCTTCGGGGTTGCGCGCCGTCTTTCCGCCGGGTGAACGGCCGGTACTGATTGCCATGCGCCGGGAACTGCGTTTTGCCAACGGGGCGCGGGCCTTTCTTTATTCCGGCGACAGGCCGGATCTGCTGCGCGGCCCGGAACACGATTTCGCCTGGGGCGACGAGGTGGCCGCCTGGCGCTATCCGGAAACGCTGGACATGCTGCTGATGGGGCTGCGTCTGGGCCGGGATCCGCGGCTGGTGCTGACGACGACCCCGCGTCCCACCGCCCTGATCCGCAACCTTGCCGCCGGCAAGGATGTGTTCCTGACCCGGGGGCGAAC
>JALXAG010000155.1 GCA_026992315.1 Sneathiellales bacterium
GCCGCCTTGGTGGCAGCGGTGGCACAGGCGCCGGTGGTCCAGCCGCGGCGCAGGGAAGAGGGACGGTCCGTCATCATGCCCTTTTATAATCCGCCTGTGCCTTCAGGACCAGCGGGTGCAATGGATTGGCGCCGGCAGCACGGCTGTGTATAAGACCCCTATGGAAGAAAAGATTTTCGATCTGCAGGATCTGAAACCCGGCTGGGTGTGGCTGGCGGGGGCCGGGCCGGGGGATCCCGGGCTGCTGACATTGTATTGCGTCCGTGCCCTGCAGCAGGCCGATGCCGTCGTCTATGACGCCCTTGTCGGTGCGGATGTGCTGAAGCTGGCGCGGGAGGATTGCCTTCTCATATATGCGGGCAAGCGCGGTGGCAAACCCTCGGCACAGCAGCCGGATATCAGCGCCCGGCTGATCGCCCTGGCGCGAGAGGGCAAGCGGGTTCTGCGGCTGAAGGGCGGCGATCCCTTCGTCTTCGGGCGCGGCGGGGAGGAAGCGCTGGCGCTGAGGGAGGCGGGCATCCCCTTCCGCATCGTGCCGGGGGTGACGGCGGGTATTGCCGGCCTGGCCTATGCGGGCATTCCGCTGACCCATCGGGACACCAATCACGCGGCAACCTTTCTGACCGGGCACAATGCCATGGGGGTGGTGCCGGATTCGGTCGACTGGCGGGCGCTGGCCACCGGGGCGCCGGTGATCGTCATGTATATGGCGATGAAGCATATCGAGGCGATCTGCAACCGCCTGATGCGCGCCGGACGAAGGGCGGATGAAAAACTTGCCTTCATCTCCTCGGCGACGACGGCGGATCAGCGTGTCGTGGTCACCACTTTGGGCGAGGCGGCGGAAACCGCCCGGCGCGAGGGGGTCGGGCCGCCGGCCATTGTGGTGCTGGGTGCCGTGGTCGGTTTGCACGAGGATCTGGACTGGCTGCCTGCCGCCCTTGCCGATATGGAAGGGCGGTGACGGGCATGGGGGGCGCTGCCGGTGCCCGGGGGCTGGTGATCGCCGCGCCATCCTCCGGCAGCGGCAAGACAACGGTCACCCTGGCCCTGCTTCGGGCCCTGCGGCGGGCGGGGGTTGCCGTTGCCTCGGCCAAGATCGGCCCCGATTACATCGATCCGGCCTTTCATGCCCTGGCCAGCGGGCGGCCCTGTTTCAACATCGATCCCTGGGCGATGGACGAGGCGGGGCAGGATACCGTGCTGCACCGGGCCGCTGACACGGCGGATCTGGTGGTGATCGAAGGGGTCATGGGCCTGTTCGACGGGGCCGCCGCCGGCGGCGGATCGACGGCGGATTTTGCCGCCCGCCACGGCCTGCCGGTGGTGCTTGTGGCCGATGCCGCCCGGCAGGGGGCGAGCATCGCGGCCCTGATCAAGGGGTTCGACACATACCGCCCGGACCTGCCGCTTGCCGGGGCGATCGTCAACAATGTCGCCTCCGCCCGCCATCGGGCGGTGCTGGAGCCGGCCCTGTCGGCCCTGAAGGTGCCGGTATTCGGGTTTTTGCCGCGCGAGCGGCGTTTCACCCTGCCCGAACGGCATCTGGGGCTGGTGCAGGCGGGCGAGATTGCCGATATCGAAGCCTTTATCGAAGGGGCCGCGGATCTGTTGCGCCGTCACCTCGACATTCGGGCGCTGGCGGATCTGGCCCGCCCCTTTGCGGCTGCGGGCGGTGGGGGGGGCATCCTCCCGCCGGGGCAGCGTATCGCCATCGCCCGGGACGAGGCTTTCGCCTTTCTTTACCCGCATCTGCTGACCGGGTGGCGCGAGGCGGGAGCGGAAATTCTGTTTTTCTCCCCCCTGCAGGATGAGGCGCCGCCGGAGGGGGCGGAGATGATCTTCCTGCCCGGCGGTTATCCCGAACTGCATGCGGGGCGCATAGCCGCCTCCTCGCGCTTTCTGCAGGGGCTGCGTCTGGCGGCGGCGCGGGGCGTTCCCGTTCACGGGGAATGCGGCGGTTACATGGTTCTGGGCCGCGGTCTGGAGGATGGCGATGGCCATCGTCACGCCATGGCAGGGCTGCTGCAACTGGAAACCAGCTTCGCCCGCCGCCGTCTGCATCTGGGATATCGCCGGGCCGTGGCCTTGGCGGATTCGCCTTTTGCGCCCAAAGGGGCGGTGCTGCGCGGCCATGAATTTCATTACGCATCGGTCCTGCGCGAAGAGGGCGAGGCGCTGTTCGCCCTTGAGGATGCGGCGGGGGCGGCGCTGGGCCGTGCCGGCTTGCGTGCCGGAGGGGTGAGCGGTTCCTTTTTTCACATGATCGCGGCCGGATAATGGGCGGCATTTTCGTTTCATCTGCGGAACGATAACGAAATTTCAGGGCGGTTTACCTTCCCGTAACCATGAGCGGGTGAAGATGACCGTTGCTTCGCCACGATGATCGTGACGGGGCATTGTCCTGAATCGGAGCGGGTTTTGAGCGGGTTGTTGCGCATTCTGGCGATTGTTGCGGTCGGTGCCGCGCTTGGCGGTTGTTCGGCGCTGGGGCTGGATTTTTCCGCCATGAAGCCGCAGCAACCGGCCATGGCGGCCAGCGATTCCTCTGCCGCCTCCGTGGCCGGCGATGCCGGGGCGAGGGAGGATGAATCATCCGAGGCGCTGAAGGCCCCGCTGCCCGAACGTGCGGTGCCGCTGGTCAATCTCGGCCGCCGTGCCTGGGGCAGCGGCAATTTCATGCTGGCGGCTTCTGCCTTCAAAAGCGCGATGAAACTGGCCCCGGACCATCCGCTGCCGGCATTGTCGCTGGCCCGGGTGCTGTATGACAGCGGCCATTACCTCGATGCCGCGGAACGCTATGAATATGTGCTGCGCCTCGACCCGGAAAATGCCCGGGCCTGGCAGATGCGCGGCATGTCCTATCTGCGCGCCGGGCGTTTCGCCGATGCCCGCAGCAGTCTGGAACGGGCTTTGGCATTGAGGGAGGATGCGCGCATTTATAATGCCCTGGGGGTCGTCGCCGACAGCGAAGGCGACCGCGGGCTGGCCCAGGCCTATTACCGGCTGGGGCTGCAGGTGGCTCCGGACTGGCGGATGCTGAAATCGAATCTCGGCCTTTCCCTGGCCCTCTCCGGCCGTCCGCAGGAGGCCCTGGCGCTGCTGGCCCCCTTGGCGGAAGAGGCGGCGGCAAGTGTGCGCGACCGGCAGAATTACGCCCTGGCCCTGGCCATGGCGGGCATGCGCGAACAGGCGCTGGCCGTGGCACGGGCCGATCTTCCCGCCGATCGGGCCCGGGCCGCGATTCATCGTTATGAAGGTATGGCCCGCCGCCTCGCCTCCCTGCAATGAATGCCCCCCGGCGGCTGAAACGGACATTGTGGTGATCGCTGTCACGGTTCTGTAAGCATTGCCGGTGTATTGTCCCTGTCATCGGGTTACAGGCAATGACGGGAAGAACCATGCACCAGGGCAATGCGAAATCGGCATACGGTATCAGCAGTTCGGCAAAGATCTGTGCTGTGCTCACGCTTCTGTGGCTGATGGTCCTTGCCGTTTTCGGCACGGTACGGGGCAGCGATTTTCCGTATGAAATGTGGCTGCTGCTCGGTCTGGCGGGCATATGGGGCGGGGCGGCGATGATCCGTGCCATAACCGTGCCGCTGCGCCGGGAAGGTGCCTGAACGCCCGATTCACCTGTTCTCCGGGATGCCTCTCTTATCCCTCCGAAACTTCTGCGCCGTGTAACCGGCGCAGTTTTTTTGCTTTCCTTTCCGCTCCGGCCGTTACCGCCCCCAGGCGGCGAAATGCGGATTGTCGAGACCCGGCTTGCCATAGGTGAGCGCTTCGCCGTTATCGAGGCGTTCGATGCGCCCGCCGGCGGCGCGCAGGACGGCATGGCCGGCTGCGATATCCCATTCCATGGTCCGCCCGAGGCGCGGATACAGATCGGCGCTGCCTTCGGCGACGCGGCACAGCTTGGCCGAGGATCCGGCCGCGATCACCTCCTTGACCGGCAGTTGCGCCAGATAATCGTCGGTCTTGCTGTCGCGATGGGATTTGCTGGCCACGACCACCAGGCCGTCTGCCGCCGGTTGACGGGTGCGGATGATTTCGGGGGCGCCGTCGCCCTTCTGGCGCCAGGCGGTTCCTTCGTCGTCGGCCCAGTACGCCGTGTCGAGCGCGGGCAGAATGACCGCGCCCAGGGTCGGCAGTCCGTTTTCGATCAGGGCGATGTTGACCGTGAATTCGCCGTTGCGGCTGATGAATTCCTTGGTGCCGTCCAGCGGATCGACCAGGAAGAAGGGGACGCCGTCGCCGATATCGGGAATGCGCCCGGCGGCAACGCTTTCCTCGGCGATGACGGGGATTTTCGGGGCGATGACGGCCAGTTCGGCGAGAATGATCCTTTCCCCCGCCTCGTCGGCATCGGTGACGGGGGATTCGTCGCTCTTGCTGCGGATGGCGAAATCGCCGTTATAGATTTCCAGAATCCTGTCGGCGGCCTTGCGCGCGGCCGACAGAATGCCTTCTGAGAGTTTTTTGCGATCCACGTTGACTCCTTTGTTGCTGCCTTCAGCGCCCGCCGCTGACATCGACCAGCGCGCCGGTAACGTAACTGGCCGCATCGCTGGCCAGCCACAGCACGGTTTCGGCGACCTCCTCGGGCGTGCCGGCACGCTGTATCGGCACCGTTTTTTCCAGGCGGGACAGGCGGTCCGGCTGCCCGCCGCTTGCATGGATATCGGTGCGGATCAGGCCGGGGCGGACGGCATTGACGCGGATGCCTTCGCCGGCCACCTCCTTGGCCAGGCCGATGGTCATGGTGTCGACGGCGCCCTTGCTGGCGGCATAATCCACCCACTCGCCGGGGCTGCCAAGGCGTGCCGCCGCCGAGGAAATGTTGACGATCGCACCTCCCTGCCCGCCCTGGGCGGTGGACATGCGGCGGATCGCTTCGCGCGCACATAGGAAATAACCGGTAATGTTCAGGGCGAACATGGCCTGAAGGCGCGCCGCCGTGACATCCTGCACCCGCACGGGGGCATCGCCGACGATGCCTGCATTGTTGACCAGCACCGCCAGGCGGCCGAGATCCTGATCGACGGTGCGGAACAGGCGGATGATATCGGCCTCGACGCTCATATCGCCGTGAACGGCGATGGCTTCGCCGCCGGCGGAGACGATATCGTCGACGACTTCGCCCGCCGCCTTGGCATTGTGCAGATAATTCACGCAGACCGCATAACCGGCCCGGGCAGCAAGGCGCGCGGTCGCGGCGCCGATGCCCCGGCTGGATCCGGTGATAACCATGACGTCCGGCATCTTCTCCCCCTGTCGTTTCCGCTTCGACCGGCGGAGTCGATCACTTGCCGCCCGGCCGGTCAAGAAAAAAGCGGCAGTGCATATTTGCCGTTGCGTCCGCTTCGTCTGTTGGCATGATGGGCACATGGCAAAAGAGGATCTGAGCGAAACATTGCTGGTCGCCCCGGCGCTGGAGCAGGACGGCCTGACCGAAACGGTGACCGGGATCGACCAGAACGGCCGGGCGGCCGAGGCCCATGTGCCGGTCGAAAACCCGCTGACCCTGTTCCTTAACGGGCAGGAAATCGTCACCATGATGACGATCGGGGACTATCCCGATTGCCTGGCTGTCGGTTATCTGCTCAACCAGAACATGCTGCGCGCCAGCGATCGCATCACGGCAATCGAACACGATGCGGAAAAAGCGCGGATCACCGTGCGGACAGAACGGCGCACCGATTACGAATGGAAGCTGCGCAAGCGCACCCTGACCACCGGTTGCGCCCAGGGCACCGTGTTTGGCGATGTGATGGAAAGCTTCCGCACTGTTACGCTCGATAAGGATGCGCGCATGCGCACCTCCTGGCTGTATGCGCTTGTCCACCGGATCAACCGTCAGCCCTCTCTTTACCTGAAGGCCGGGGCCATTCATGGCTGTGTGCTGTGCGAGGAGGACCGCCCCCTGGTGTTCATGGAGGATGTCGGCCGCCACAATGCGATCGATAAGATTGCCGGTTACATGTTTCTCAACGGCCTCGATGCGGCGGGGAAGAGCTTTTACACCACCGGCCGCCTGACCTCGGAAATGGTGATCAAATGCGTGCAGATGCGCATCCCGGTGCTGGTGTCGCGCTCCGGCTTCACCGCATCCGGCGTGGCACTGGCCCGCGAAGCGGGGCTGACCCTGATCGGCCGGGCCAAGGGTCGGCGTTTTCTGTGTTTGTCAGGGGCGGAACGGCTGATCTTCGATGCGGAGGATAGCGATGAATGAGGCGAAGGCATCGTCTCCCTCCGCCGCCGCTCTTTCCCGTTCCTGCCCGGCGGACGATGTGGCGCTGGTGGTGCTTGCCGGCGGTCTGGCAACCCGTATGGGCGGCGGCGACAAGGGGCTGCGCCCGCTGGCCGGGCGGCCCCTGCTGGATCACATTCTCGACAGGATGCGGGGGCAGACGGCAGCGGCGGTGCTGAACGCCAATGGCGATCCGGCGCGCTTTGCCGCTTTCGGCCTGCCGGTGGTGGCAGATACCGTGGCGGGGAATGCCGGGCCGCTGGCCGGTATTGCCGCCGGCATGCAATGGGCGCGCGATCATGGGTATTCTTGGGCGCTGACGGTGCCGAGCGATGCCCCCTTTCTGCCGTCCGATCTGCTGCTTCGTCTGTGGCAGGCGCGCGAGGCGGAGGGGATGCCGCTGGCCTGCGCCTCTTCCGGCGGATGGTTCCATCCGGTGGTCGGGCTGTGGACGGTCAGCCTGCTGGACGATCTGATGAAGGCATTGCGCGATGAGGGCTTGCGCAAGATCCGCGTCTGGAGCGAACGGCACGGCGTTGCCATCGCCGACTGGCCGGTCGAGCCGGTCGATCCCTTCTTCAACGCCAACCGGCCGGAAGATCTGCAGAAGGCGGAACGCATGCTTGCCCGGCTGGGGTAGGGGCAGCAGAAAAGGGCGCCGCAGCGGCGCCCTTTCAGGGACAGCTTGTCCTAAAGCGGTTTCGCTTATCCGCGACGTTTGCGCCGGGCCAGCCCCAGGCCGAGAAGCCCGCCCCCGAAAATCAGGGCGGTTGCGGGTTCCGGAACCGCTTGCGGGGAGCCGCCGCTTGTGACGGTACCCGAATACAGCAGGCCGAAGGGGCCGCCGCCGACCTGATAAATCGACATGGTGATATTGTGCACACCGGCGGCGAGGAACAGGTTGGAAATCACGCCCTGTTCGCCGGGTTCACAGCCGATGATGCCGTCGGCGCAAATGTTCTGGGAAAAATTGGCGGCGAACAGCTGGTTGCCATCAACATAGACATCCGCGGTATCGTCGGCCCAGATTTCAAAATTGAGCAGCCCGCCACCGGCGGCGACCGTGAAGGTTTCGGTCACCGTCATGATCGGTGTCGTGTTGTTCGAGGGAACCTGTACAGTGCCGGGCCGGCCCGTATCCGCATAGGATACCCATACGGCACCCAGGCCATTGGGATTGTCGCCTTGCCAGAGCGGATGTGCGCTGATGGCCTGGGTCGTGCAGGCGCCGCCCCCCACGGTGGGGCCGAGCACGCAGGCGGTATTTCCGGCACCTGAGGTGATGACCGTTGCGCCTGCCATGTCCGCCATGGCCAATGCCGGAAAGATCATGGCTGCAGCAAGAAGAAGTTTTCTGATCATGTGCCGCTCCGTATGCGAAATGAAAAATATTTTTGAGATTGATTTAGATGTCAGCAAAAGGTGTGCCAATAAATTTTATTCATACAATACAACACATTATTATTGCTTAATGGTTAATGTGATTTTATTTTGTAAAAAATTCCGACATTTCTGGCGAGGTGAATACATAAAATTCTACTATATTTATTTCTATTGACGAACAATTAACCAAAAATGAAGCCGCCATTTCCGGCGGCTTCAGGGCGGAATACTTGTATTCAGGGTTGTCAGTCGAGCAGACGCCGGGCGATCACCTGGGCCTGGATTTCGCCTGCCCCTTCGAAGATGTTGAGGATGCGGGCATCGCAGAGAATGCGGCTGATCGGATATTCCAGGGCAAAACCGTTGCCGCCGTGAATTTGCAGCGCATTATCGGCATTCGACCAGGCGACGCGGGCGGCCAGCAGTTTGGCCATCCCCGCTTCCAGATCGCAGCGGCGGCCGCAATCCTTTTCGCGGGCCGAAAAATAGGTGAGCTGGCGGGCGATCATCGTTTCCACCGCCATCCAGGCGATTTTGCCGCTGACGCGTGGGAAGGCGTAGATCGGCTTGGCGAACTGGATGCGTTCGCGGGCATAGCGCAGCCCGATCTCCAATGCCGATTGGGCCACGCCGAGCGCCCGGGCCGCCGTCTGGATGCGGGCGCTTTCGAAGGTCGTCATCAACTGCTTGAAGCCGTTGCCTTCCCTGCCGCCGAGCAAGTTCGCCGCCGGGACGGTGAAATTGTCGAAGGCCAGCTCGTATTCCTTCATGCCGCGATAACCGAGGACCTCGATCTCGCTGCCGCTCATGCCCGGCGCGGGGAAGGGGGTCTCTTCGCTGCCGCGCGGCTTTTCGGCCAGAAACATCGACAGACCGCGATATCCCGGCTCATCGGGGTCGGTGCGCGCCAGCAGCGTCATCACATCGGCACGGGCGGCATGGGTGATCCATGTCTTGTTGCCGGTGATGCGGTAGGCATCGCCGTCGCGCACCGCGCGGGTGCGAAGGGAGGCAAGGTCGGAGCCGGTATTCGGCTCGGTGAACACGGCCGTCGGCAGGATTTCGCCGGAGGCGATCTTCGGCAGCCACTGGCGCTTCTGTTCCTCGGTGCCGCCGCCGAGGATCAGCTCGGCGGCGATTTCCGAACGCGTGCCAAGGGAGCCGACGCCGATATAGCCGCGCGAAAGCTCTTCCGAGACCACGCACATGGCCATCTTGCCCATTTCCAGCCCGCCGTATTCTTCCGGGATGGTCAGGCCGAAAACGCCAAGCTCGGCCATCTCCTCGATGATGTCCATCGGGATCAGTTCATCGCGCAAGTGCCACTCATGGGCATGGGGGGCGACGCGTTCCTCGGCAAAGCGGCGGAACTGATCGCGTACCATCGACATGGTTTCATCGAGGCCCGGATCGCCGAAGGCGCCGGTATCCGCACTGTCGGCGATCAGATCGGCGATGCGGGCCCGCGCCGGGGCCGCCAGCGACGCCAGTGCCCGGACATCGGCGTTTTCACGGAAGGCTGTCTGTGCCTCCTCCGCGATGCCGAGATCGCCGGGGCGGACGATTTCAACCTGGCTCATGGCGATGCCGCCCGATATCTGGGCGAGATATTCGCCATAACCGCAGGCGAGGATGGCGGTTTCCAGTTCTCCCGGTGCGGCACATTCCCCGGCCCAGTGACGCAGCTGCCGCAGGGCTTCGCAATAGGTGGCCAGCCAGGCCAGGCCGTGAAAGGCAAACTGATCCCTTTCCGCCGCCGCGGCATCGATGCGTCCGTCGGCACCGCGAAAGCGTGCATTCGCCCGTTCTTTTGCATGGGCGAAGAGTTCATCGGCGGCTGCCAGCGCCCCTTCGCAGCGTTTCAGCAATACCGGCAGCTCCGGCAGGGATGTGGGATGGCTCATGATGCTCCCCGTCTCTCAGTTCAGGCTGGCGTCGACCGTATCCTCGAAGGTGCGCAGCCCGGGTTCGGGCGCCGACACCAGCACGGCCATGTTGCCGGGGCGGTGTTCGTTGTTCAGCATTTTCATATGCGCCTTCGGAATGTCCTTCCAGGAGAACACTTCCGACATGCAGGGATCGATGCGCCGTTCGATTACCAGGTTGTTCGCCTGGCTGGCCTGTTTCAGATTGGCGAAATGGCTGCCCTGAATGCGTTTCTGGCGCATCCAGACGAAGCGGGCATCGAAGGTCAGGTTATAGCCGGTGGTGCCGGCGCAGAAGACGACCATGCCGCCGCGCTTGACCACGAAACAGGAAACCGGAAAGGTCTGTTCGCCGGGGTGTTCGAAGACGAAATCGACATCGTTGCCCTTGCCGGTAATTTCCCAGATGGCCTTGCCGAAGGCGCGGGTGCGTTTCAGGTAATCGCCGTATTCGGGTGAGTTGACCTGGGGAAGCTGGCCCCAGCAGTCGAAATCCTTGCGGTTCAGCACTCCCTTGGCGCCGAGGGAGAGCACGAAATCCCGCTTCGAATCGTCCGAGATCACGGCAATGGCATTGGCGCCGGCGGTGGCGATGAGCTGGATCGCCATCGAACCGAGCCCGCCCGAGGCCCCCCAGACCAGCACATTGTGACCGGGGCGCAGGATATGCGGGCGGTGGCCGAACAGCATGCGGTAGGCGGTGGCCAGCGTCAGGGTGTAACAGGCGCTTTCCTCCCAGGTAAGGTGCTGGGGTCGCTTCATGAGCTGGCGGCCCTGCACCTTGGCGAATTGGGCGAAGGATCCGTCCGGCGTCTCATAACCCCAGATGCGCTGCGAGGGCGAGAACATCGGATCGCCACCGTTGCATTCCTCATCGTCGCCATCGTCCTGATTGCAGTGTACCACCACCTCGTCGCCGACCTTCCAGCGCTTCACGCGGCTGCCGACGGCATAAACGATCCCGGCGGCATCCGATCCGGCGATGTGATATTCCGCCTTGTGCACGTCGAAGACGGAGATCGGCGTGCCGAGCGCTGCCCAGACCCCGTTGTAGTTGACGCCGGCGGCCATCACCAGGATCAGCACCTCGTCCGGGTCGAGATCCTTCGGCGTCGGCACCACCTCCACCTGCATGGCCTGTTCCGGCGGGCCATGGCGGTCGCGGCGGATGACCCAGGCATACATTTTCTCCGGCACATGGCCCAGGGGCGGAATTTCACCGACCTCATAGAGATCCTTGAGCGGCTGCGTGCTCTGCTGTTCGGTTGCGGCCATTGTCGTCTCCTCTGAAACTGGCATGGGCACCGGGGTGATTATGGTTGTTGCTGCGGTGCACCGGCGACTTTTCCGAATGATTGGCGAGGAACGGCGCAGATGCAAGAATTATTTTGCGTTGCATCAATGCGTTCATATTGCTAAAAAGCGCTCTCTTCAGAACGATAATATCTTTATATGTCTGTTTATGGAAATAATCTGACCCATATAGAAGGTTCGTGACATAAAACTGCCATGATTCGCAATGGTTTCGCCGCTGTTTTTGCGCTGCGACACGAAGCGTGGTAAGAATCCGATGGTGATTACCGGCGGGCAGGGGCGCGGCCGAAACGGCACGCGGAATGCAACCGGACCGGGAAAGGGCAGGGCGAAGAGCGAGGGACGCGCGATGAGCAAGGCTGAAAACGACACCGTGATGGCGGGCAGGAAAGCGACGAAGGACCGTCCGTGGCTGTTCCGCACCTATGCCGGGCATTCGTCCGCCGCTGCTTCGAACGAGCTTTACCGTACCAATCTGCAACGCGGACAGACCGGCCTGTCGGTCGCCTTCGATCTGCCGACGCAGACCGGCTACGACAGCGATCACGAACTGGCGCGCGGCGAGGTGGGCAAGGTCGGGGTTCCGATCTGCCATCTGGGGGACATGCGCACCCTGTTCGAGGGCATTCCCCTGGCGAAAATGAACACGTCGATGACCATCAATGCCACCGCCCCGTGGTTGCTGGCGCTCTATATCGCGGTGGCGGAGGAGCAGGGCGCCGATCGCACCGGCCTCAAGGGCACGGTGCAGAACGACATCATCAAGGAATATCTTTCGCGCGGCACCTATATCTTTCCGCCGGCGCCGAGCCTGCGCCTGATCACCGATGTGGTCAGCTTCACCTATGGCGAGATGCCCAAATGGAACCCGACCAATGTCTGTTCCTATCATCTGCAGGAGGCAGGGGCGACGCCGGTGCAGGAACTGGCCTATGCGCTGGCGACGGCCATCGCGGTGTTGGATGCGGTGCGCGCCAGCGGTCAGGTGGCGGCAAAGGACTTTCCGGCCCTGTGCGGGCGCATCAGCTTTTTCGTCAATGCCGGCATCCGCTTTATCACCGAAATCTGCAAAATGCGCGCCTTTGTCGATCTGTGGGATCGGATCCTGCAGGAACGCTATGGCGTGGAAGAGGAAAAATTCCGCCGTTTCCGTTATGGGGTTCAGGTCAATTCCCTGGGACTGACCGAACAGCAGCCGGAAAACAATGTCTACCGTATCTTGCTGGAAATGCTGGCGGTGGTGCTGTCCAAACGCGCCCGCGCCCGCGCCGTGCAGCTTCCGGCCTGGAACGAGGCGCTTGGCCTGCCGCGCCCCTGGGATCAGCAGTGGAGCCTGCGCCTGCAGCAGATCGTGGCCATGGAAACCGATCTGCTGGAATACGGCGATATTTTCGATGGCTCCCATGTCATCGATGCCAAGGTCGAGGAACTGAAGGCCGAGGCGCTGGCCGAACTGCGCCGGATCGAGGAGATGGGCGGGGCCATTGCAGCGGTGGAGAGCGGCTATATGAAGCGCGCCCTGGTCGAAGCCAATACCGCTCGCGTCAAGGCGATCATGAGCGGGGAGACGACCGTCATCGGTGTCAATGCCTATACCGAAAGCGCCCCTTCGCCGCTGACGGCGGAGGGGATGGATGCGATCATGGTGGTCGATGAACGCGCCGAGGCGGAGCAGATCGAACGGCTCAGGGCCTGGCGCGCGCAGCGCGATAACGGCAGGGTTAAGGCCGCGATAGAGAATCTGCGTTCCGCTGCCGGGGAAGGGCGCAACATCATGCCGGCGAGCATCGAGGCCGCCCGCGCCGGTGTCACCACCGGCGAATGGGCCGGGTGTCTGCGTGAGGTTTTCGGCGAATATCGCGCCCCCACCGGCATCGGCGGCACGCCGCATCCGGGCGATGAACTGGCACCGGTGCGCGCCCGGGCCGCGGCGCTGGCCGAGAAACTGTCCAGACCGGTCAAGATCCTGGTGGGCAAGCCGGGGCTGGACGGTCATTCCAACGGTGCCGAGCAGATTGCGGTGGCGGCCCGCGATTGCGGCATGGAGGTTGTGTATGAGGGTATCCGCCTGACACCGCAGCAGATCGTCAATGCCGCGCTGGAGGAAGGGGTGCATGTCGTCGGGCTGTCGATTCTCTCCGGTTCCCATTGCGCCATGGCCCGCGAGGTGCTTTCGGGGCTGCGTCGCCTCGGTCTCGATGACGTGCCGGTGGTGGTCGGCGGCATTATTCCCGACGAGGATGCCGCGGCGCTGAAACGCGATGGCATCGCCGCGGTCTATACGCCGAAAAGTTACGATCTGGCGGAAATCATGGACGATATTCTGACCATCGTCGAACAGGCCCATGAGCGGGAAACGGCGCGGCTTCAGGCCGGCTGAGCCGCGATCTCCCGCTTATGTACCGCTATTCGGGCTCCGGTTGCGGCGCTTTTTTCGGCCGGCCCTTTTATGCCGGCGGGCGCGATGACGGGCGAGGAAGCGCAGGGTCGCGACATAGCCGATCCAGGCGCTGAACAGCGACCAGGGAATGGAGCCGATCAGCATCGACAGGCCCCAGCCCTCGATCAGCCCCATGGTGTAGCGCCAGACCATTTCGAGCCATGGCAGATCGTGGTCGATCGCGGCATTGAACTGGTCGGCAAAAGCGGAAAACCCGGTCAGGTCGTCCGGATGGCCGCGCAGGATCTGACCGGTGAGGAAAAAGAGGTAATAGACCGGGATGGCGGTGAACACATTGGTCAGCCATGTCCAGGCCATGCCGACAATGACATTGAAGTTCAGCGACGGAAATTTGCGTACCATCAGCCAGATGGCGGTAACGATCAGCATCTGGATGCCGATGGTCGGCGTCATGGCCACGGCCACGCCCACGGCCACACCGCGGGCCGTGTAGTGAGGATCGTGATGGCCGCGCATGATCGGTATGATCAGGCGGTATTTGACGGTGCGCATCATGCCCGCCCATGCCTGACGCAGGGGGGAAGGGGGGCGTGTCTTCGGGTGATTGATGCTGTGTTGTGCCATCGGCCGGTTTGATTGTTAAGGTGACACCTTCTTTACGTGTTGCGTCCTGACCGTGCAAGGACGGAATCTTGACCGTTGGGCAAAGCCTGCTACAGTCGTTTTATGTTCATGCATCTGCATATCGGCATTTCGGGGCGAATTACGGGCCCGGTCCCTGCCAGGGGCCGGGAATAGTTCCGTCTTTTCGTCTTCTCGACCGATGATACAGGTGCATTATGAACAACCCCTTGCGTGGGGATGCCTTCCCTCATTCCGGTAATGTCTTTCAGTCAACAACCGTTACCGCCCGTTCGCTGGCCGCGGCCGATGATGCGGATACGGATCCTTCCTCACAACCGCTGCCGCCTGCCGCCGGCGTTCTGGATCAGGACTGCGCCCGTGGGGGGGCCGGGCAGGCGGTTTCCCTGGCGCGATTTCATATTGCGGCGGAAATAGAAACCTCCGTCCTGCCCCGTCTTCTCAACCAGTTTGCCCTGCGCGGGCTGATCCCGGCCGATCTGCGCGCCTGGATTGCCGATGAAAGACTGCATGTCGATCTGGCGGTTGCCGGGCTGTCGGACCGCGAATGCAATCATCTGGTGCAGCGCTTGGGAACGCTGGTGCCGGTTCATTCGGTCGATGGCGCGATCGTTGCCGAGTGAGGGCGACGATCCTGCCTGTGCCGAAGCTGCGGCAACCAGGTCAGAACAGGCTGAGCTGCTTGTCCTCATCCGACGGTCGCGGCGGCTGGAACAGGTCGGTGCGCAGGGCGGGCGGCGCCCGGTCGAGGCCGAGACGCCGCGCCTGCCGGCTGAAGCGCCGGGCGATGAGATCGGCGAAGGGTCCGTGGCCGCGCAGGCGGTGAAAGAAGCGCGAATCGTATAATGCGCCGCCGCGGCAGGCACGGATCTGGTTTTCGATCCGCCGTGCCCGGTCGGGAAAATGGGCTTGCAGCCACTGGCGGAACAGGTCCTTCACTTCATGGGGCAGGCGCAGCAGGACCCACAGGGCGGCGGTGGCGCCGCTTTGGGCCGCTCGTTGCAGAATGGCTTCGATTTCTTCATCGTTGAGGGCCGGGATCACGGGGGCGAGCATGGCAATGACCGGCACGCCCGCGGCGGCCAGTTCCCCGATGGCAGCAAGGCGGCGTCTCGGCGCGCTGGCACGGGGTTCCATCAGCCGGGAAAGCCGGTGATCGAGGCTGGTGAGAGAAATGGCGACGCGCACCAGCCCCCGGCTGGCCATGGCCGAGAGAATATCCTTATCCCGCAGGATAAGATCCGATTTGGTGACGATGGCAAGCGGATGATTGCATTCATCGAGCACTTCCAGCAATCCGCGCATGATTTGCAGCCGCCGCTCCGCCGGCTGATAGGCATCGGTATTGGTGCCGATGGCGATGGGCCGGCAGACATAGTTCCGTTGTGCCAGTTCCCGGCGCAGCAGCGCCGGGGCATCGGGCTTGAAGAACAGTTCCGTCTCGAAATCCAGCCCCGGCGACAGGCCCAGATAGGCATGGGTGGGGCGGGCAAAGCAATAGATGCAGCCATGCTCACAGCCGCGATAGGGGTTGATCGAGCGGTCGAAGGGAATATCCGGCGAACGGTTGAAGACCAGCACCCGGCGCGAGGCATCGCGATGCAGCCGGGTGGCGATGGGCTTCGGCAGGGCTGCCGTCGCATCGGGATCGTGCCCGCAGGGGCCGTCATGAGGGGCCGCGATGCGCCGCTCGCGCTCATAGCGCCCGCTTTCATTGCTCAGCGCGCCGCGTCCGCGCCTGCCGCCGGGCGGATTTGCCGGTTTATGTTTTCTGCCCCGTATCAGCGCCATGATCGTTTACCATAGAACAAAACATGAACATACAGCGACAAGGAGAGCGAGGCAAGTCCCGTATCGTTCAGCAGATGGTGTCGGCGGCGGTTCCTTCCTCGATGAGGAGCTCTCGTTTACTTGTTCACACGGCTATGGCAAAAGCGGTGGGTAGGGGTAGGGTCCTAAGGGAGGCAGAAGCGCGAAGGAGACAGACGGACCGCCATGTTGAGCATCGTCATTCCCACCCTGAATGCCGCCGGACAGTTGCCCGACTGTCTTGGCGTATTGCAGAAGGAACTGTCGGCGGAGGCGGAAATCGTCATCGCCGATGGCGGATCCGCGGACGGAACGGCAGAACGGGCACGGGATCTGGGCTGCCGGGTGATCGTGGCGGCGCGGGGGCGGGGCCGTCAGCTTCGCGCAGGTGCCGATGCGGCGCGGGGGGAATGGCTGCTGTTTGTCCATGCCGATACCTGGCTGGCGCCCGGCTGGGCGGCGGCGGTCGGTGATTTCATGTGCCATCCCGCGCCGGCAGGGGCGGCGGTCTTTCGCCTGCAATTCCGCCACCCTGCCGTCATCTTCCGCCTGATCGAGGCCGGCGCCCGCCTGCGTCACCGTCTGTTCGGCCTGGCCTGGGGCGATCAGGGGCTGCTGATCCGCCGCGATATCTACGAGGCGGCGGGAGGCTTTCCGCCGATTCCGATCATGGAG
>JALXAG010000156.1 GCA_026992315.1 Sneathiellales bacterium
GCAGCCTTGAGCATGAGCCCCTCCATTGAATGAATGCGCTCATCATATATCGCCTTTGGGGTGCATCAAGAAATATCAAGTAAAGGCGGAAAGCCCCGCCTCTTGTCATTATTCGTCTTTTACCGTTATTCAGCCAGGGACCGGCGTTCACGGATCACCGGCAATGCTTCCGGCGGTTCCTCGCCCAGGGTGATCGCCTTCAGTATCGCATCGGCGGCGGCGGCGGCGCTGTCCTCGTCACGGGCGTGGATCACGGCCACCGGCGCGCGCGGACCGGTGCGAAAACCGATCCCGCGGACATCCGACAGACCCACGGCATAATCGATGGCATCGTCGGCGCGGCGGCGCCCGCCCCCGAGCATCATCACCGCCATCCCCATCATGCGGGTATCCATGGCCGTGACATAACCCCGGCGCGGGGCGATCACCGCCTTGCGAACCGGAGCGGAAGGCAGATATTCATCCGGCCTGTCCAGCAGATCCGTCGGCCCGCCAAGACAGGCCGCCATCAGGGCGAAGCGTTCCGCCGCCGTGCCCGAGGACAGCGCCCCGTCAACCATCGCCGGGGCCGTACCTGCATCGGTCATGCCGGAAAGTACCAGCAATTCCGCGGCCAGGGCCTTCGTCACCGTGTAAAGGCGGGAATCACGCCTGCCGCGCCCGGTCAGAAAGTCGATGGCCTCGCGCACTTCAAGCGCATTGCCGGCGGTGCGCCCCAGCACCTGGTTCATATCCGTCAGCAAGGCGCTGGTCTTCAGCCCGGCGCCATTGGCGACGGCAACGATGGAATCGGCCAGCTCCACCGCCATGTCGTAATCGGCGGCAAAGGCCCCGCTGCCGAATTTCACATCCATCACCAGCGCCTCAAGCCCCGCCGCCAGCTTCTTCGACAGGATCGAGGCCGTGATCAAAGGCACCGATTCCACCGTTGCCGTCACATCGCGGATGGCATAAAAGCGCCTGTCCGCCGGGGCCAGGTCAGGGGTCTGGCCGATGATCGCGCAGCCGGCACGCTTGAGCGTATGGCGGAACAGATCCATCTCCGGGGCCGTATTGTAGCCCGGTATGGCATCGAGCTTGTCGAGGGTCCCGCCCGTGTGGCCCAGGCCGCGCCCGGAAATCATCGGGCAATAGGCACCGCAGGCGGCCAATATCGGCGCCAGCATCAGTGAAACCTTGTCGCCGACGCCGCCGGTGGAGTGCTTGTCCACCACCGGCCCCGGCAAAGCCGCCGCCGACCAGTCGATGACATTGCCCGAGACGGTCATCGCCCGGGTCAGCGCGATCCGCTCCTCCATCGACATGCCCTGAAAGAACACGGCCATGGCGAAGGCCGCCACCTGCCCTTCGCTGACGCTGCCATCGGTCAGCCCCCGCACCATGAAGGCGATCTCCTCTTCCGACAGGACCAGCCCGTCGCGTTTTCTGCGGATGATTTCCTGGGGAAAGAAAGCGGTCATCTCTCAACTCTGCTCTTCCGGAATCGTGCGATCGAGGGCGGCGGGGCCGAAGGCCCGCGGCAGCAGGCTGCTGAGCCGCAGCGGACGATACCGCGGCGCACTTCCCCGATCGTCCAGAACGTAAATATCCATATCGCCGCCGGCGGCGAATTCGAACAGTTTCTGGCGGCAGCCGCCGCAGGGGGTGCAGGGAATTTCCTCGGCCCCCTCCGGCCCGCCCGCGATCAGGGCGGCAATGGCGCTGCGCGCCCCCGCGCCGATCATCGCCGCCAGCGCCGAACATTCCGCGCACCAACCCTGGGGATAGGCGGCGTTTTCCACATTGGCGCCGCTGAAAATGCGGCCATCGGCGCTCAATACCGCCGCCCCCACGGCAAAATGCGAATACGGGGCATAGGCCCGGCTGCGGGCGGCACGGGCCGCTTCCAGCAGCGCCTTTACCTGTTCGTCGCTCAAGACCCGTTCATTCGCCATAGGGCACCCAGACATTCTTCACCTGCACCGCCCGGTGCAGAAAGATCTCGCCCTCGCCCTGATGCGGATCGAACCAGTCGCGCCTGCGCCCGTAATTGACCCAGCAGCGCTTGAGATTGCCGGCGCTGGCCCGTTCCACCATGGCAGAACCCTCGGCACTGCCGTGATACCAGATGGCATCGACATTGTCGTGCAGGGCCAGCACTTCGGCCAGCTCCTCCGTATCGCCGGTAACGATATTGAGCGCACCGGCGGGAACATCGCTTGCCTCCAGCAGATGATACAGTTCCACCGCCGCCAGCGGATAAGGGGCGGAGGGCACGGCCACCACCCGGTTGCCCATGGCCAGCGCCGGGGCCAGCAGGGATATCAGCGCCAGCAGCGGCCTGTCCGGCGGGGCGACGATCCCCATGACGCCGAAAGGCTCCTTCAGCGCCAGGGCGATATGGCGCGATGGCGGGTTGTGCACGGCACCGTCGAACTTGTCGGCCCAGCCGGCATACAGGAACAGGCGCGCCAGCGCGCAATCGACCTCGCGCGATGCCGCCTTGGCCGTGGCCGCCCCCATCGCCACCAGAACCTCCCGCAGATCCCCGGCGCGGGCCGCCATGTTTTCGGCCAGGTAATAGAGAATCTGCGCCCGCGCATGGCCGCTCATCCCCGTCCAGGCGGTTGCCTTTGCCGCCGCCTCCACCGCATCGCGGATATCCTTGCGGTTGCCGATGCCGATATCGGCAAGATAACGTCCCCGGCGGTCGGCCAGCGGCCGGCTATAGCCTGAATCGGGGCGCTTCTGCCGGCCGCCGATATAGTTCTTGGCCGTGCGGTCGATCTGCGCCGCCGCCGCCGACGGCCGGTTCTCGACCGGGCGCGGGCGGAAATCCGCCGCCGTGTACAGGGGCCCGCCCGGCTGATCCTGCGGCGGGCGGAGCTGTTCCATCATGCCTTCGATACCGCCCTCGCGGCCAAAGCCGGATTCGCGATAACCGCCGAAACCGCAGGCGGCATCGAACAGATTGGTCGCATTGACCCACACGACGCCGCAAGCCAGTTTCGGCGCCATATCCAGCGCCAGGTTGATATTGTCGGTCCACAGGCTGGCGGCGAGGCCGTAACGGCTGTTATTGGCCAGCGCCACCGCCTCCGCCGGGGTGCGGAAGCTCATGGAAACGATGACGGGCCCGAAGATTTCCTCCTGCGCCACATGGGCCGCCGGTTCCACGCCGGCAAGCAGGGTCGGCGGATAAAAGCACCCCCCTTCAGGGCAGGGGATATCCGGCTGATACAGCTCCGCCCCTTCGGCCACGCCACGGGCGACCATGCTTCTGATCCGTTCGAGCTGAACCGGATCGACCACAGCCCCCATATCGATGCATTTATCGAGCGGCGCCCCGATACGCAGGCTGTTCATGCGCCGTTTCAGCCGCGCCAGGAAATCATCGGCGATTCCTTCCTGCACCAGCAGCCGCGAACCGGCGCAGCAGACCTGGCCCTGATTGAACCAGATCGCATCCACCACCCCTTCGACGGCACTGTCCAGATCGGCATCCTCGAACACGATGAAAGGCGATTTGCCGCCCAGTTCCAGCGTCAGATGCTTGCCGGTGCCGGCCGTGATCTCGCGAATGCGCCGCCCCACCTCGGTCGATCCGGTGAAGGCGATCTTGTCGATGCCGGGATGGCGGACGATCATTTCCCCGACCGCGCCGTCGCCGGTCACGATATTGACCGCCCCGTCCGGCAGACCGGCACGCTGGCACAGTTCGGCAAACAGCAGCGCCGTCAGCGGCGTATATTCGGCGGGCTTCAGCACCACCGTATTGCCCGCCGCCAGGGCCGGCGCCACCTTCCAGGCCAGCATCAGCAGCGGAAAATTCCACGGAACGATCTGTCCGGCAACGCCATGAGGCCGCCAGCCGGGCAGGCTCTGCTCCCGCAGTGAGGCCCAGCCGGCATGATGATAGAAATGGCGCGCCACCAGCGGAATGTCGATATCGCGGGTTTCGCGCACCGGCTTGCCGTTATCCAGGGTTTCCACCACCGCCAGCAGGCGGGCATGACGCTGCACCTGCCGGGCCAGGGCATACAGATGCCGGGCACGGGCGGACGGGCCGATCCTCTCCCACGTCTTCTGCGCCTCGGCCGCTGCATTGACCGCCTTGTCCACATCGGCCGCGGATGCCTGGGCGATATGGGCCAGCACCGCCCCGGTGGCGGGATCGCGCACCTCCAGCCGGGCATCGCCATCGCTTCGCACCCATTCGCCGCCGATGAACAGTCCGAAGCCGTCTTCATGCGCCGCCAGCCATTCCCGCGCCCGGGCGTCGGATTCCGGGGCCGGGCCGTATTCCATGCTCTCCATGATCTCCTGCACGCTCATCTTCATCTCCTCAGGCCATGGGATGGCGGTAGGCGGCCGAATAACGGCCGGTGACGAAATGCTCGACCTGCCGTTCGATATCCCCCAGCAGGCTGGATGCGCCGATGCGGAACAGATCGGGTTCCAGCCACGGCCGGCCCAGTTCCTCCTTCATCAGGATCTGATAGCCCAGAACGGCCTTGGCGGTGCTGATTCCCCCTGCCGGCTTGTAGCCGACCCGATAGCCCGTCCGCGCGGCATATTCGCGGATCATCCGCACCATGGTCAGCGATACGGGCAGGGTGGCGTTCACCCCTTCCTTGCCCGTCGAGGTCTTGATGAAATCGGCCCCCGCCATCATGCAGACCAGGCTGGCCCGGGCGACATTGCGCAGGGTCGCCAGCTCGCCGGTCGCCAGAATGGTTTTCAGATGGGCCTCGCCGCAGGCCTCGCGAAAGGTGCGCACCTCGTCATAAAGGGCGCGCCAATCTCCCCGCAGCACATGGGCACGGGTGATGACGATATCGATTTCCCGCGCCCCGGCGGCAACCGATGCCCGGATCTCGCGCACCCGTTCGGCAAAGGGGGACAGGCCGGCGGGAAAGCCGGCGGACACGGCGGCGACGGGGATATCCGTTCCCTCCAGCGCCCGGCAGGCGGTTTCGATCATTTCGTGATAGACACAGACTGCCCCCGTATGCAGCCCCTCCACC
>JALXAG010000157.1 GCA_026992315.1 Sneathiellales bacterium
CTCAGGGGCCGGGAGCTGAACCGCTTCAAGGCAACATTGGGCCAGTTGCGCACCGCCATGATCAAAGCCGCCCAAACCGACACGGTCGCCAGCGCCGAACCCGAAGGACAGACGAACAGCCAATAACAGGATCGGCCCGGCTGAAAGAACACGCCGCGCTCTCGGAACGATCCCCCCGGATCGCCCGGATCCTTCCTTCCGATTGGGAACGATTGCAGAGCGGATTTCGGGCAGCGGCGGCTTGCTACACGGCAGGTCAGCCAGGCTGCGGCCACTCAGCTTCGGTAAACCGTTTCAGTAAAAGAGAAGGGGCGATGCGGAAATCCGCATCGCCCCTCTTCAGTCCTTGGGCCGGGGAAAGGCGCCGCGTCAGGCCGCCTGCATCAGCTCGCCGTTCAGCAGCAGCCCGCCCTCGCCGACATCCACATGGACGGTGTCGCCATCGTGAACCTTGCCTTCGAGGATCATCTGCGCCAGCGGATCCTGAAGGTGCTTCTGGATCACCCGCTTCAGCGGGCGGGCACCGTAAACCGGATCGTAACCGGCATTGCCCAGCCATTCGATGGCCGCAGGGCTGACCTCCAGCGTGATCGAGCGATCTTCCAGCAGCTTTTTCAGCCGTTCGAGCTGGATCTCGACAATACCGGCCATATGCTCGCGGCTCAGCTTGTGGAACAGAATGATCTCGTCGATCCGGTTCAGGAATTCGGGCCTGAAATGCGCCCGGACCGCCGCCATGACCTGATCCTCGGCCTCTTTCGAATCCGCCCCTTCCGGCAACGCCGCCAGAGCATCGGAGCCGAGATTCGAGGTCATGATGATCAGGGTATTGCGGAAATCGACCACATGTCCCTGACTGTCGGTCAGACGCCCGTCATCCAGCACCTGCAAGAGGATGTTGAACACATCCGGATGGGCCTTTTCGACCTCGTCGAACAGCACCACCTGATAGGGCCGGCGGCGAACGGCCTCGGTCAGGACGCCGCCTTCCTCATAACCGACATAGCCAGGCGGCGCGCCGATGAGGCGGGCAACGGCGTGCTTCTCCATGAATTCGGACATGTCGATGCGCACCATCGCCTGATCGTCATCGAACAGGAATTCCGCCAGCGCCTTGGTCAGTTCCGTCTTACCGACACCGGTCGGACCGAGGAACATGAACGAACCCAGCGGCCGGTTCGGATCCTGCAGCCCCGCGCGCGCGCGGCGCACGGCATTGGCCACGGCCTTGAGCGCATCCTCCTGCCCGACCACGCGCTTGGCCAGATATTCTTCCATATGCACCAGCTTGTCGCGTTCGCCGGAGAGCATCTTTTCAACCGGAATGCCGGTCCAGCGCGACACCACGGTGGCGATATCCTTATCGGTCACCGCTTCATGCACCATGGTCTTGGCCGAACTCGCCTCAGCTTCCTTCAGGCGCCGTTCCAGGTCCGGAATGATGCTGTAATCCAGCTCGCTGGCCCGCGCCAGATTGCCTTCCCGCTTGGCCCTTTCGGATTCCGAGCGGGCCTGATCCAGCGCTTCCTTGAGCTGCTGCGCTTCATGCAGCTTCTCCTTCTCCGCCTGCCAGGCCTGGGTCATCGCGCGCGAGCGCTCCTCGAGATCGGCGATCTCCTGCTCCAGCGCCGCCAGACGCTCGGCCGAGCTTTCGTCGTCTTCCTTCTTCAGCGCCTCGCGTTCGATCTTCAGCTGAATCAGGCGGCGATCGATTTCATCGAGTTCCTCGGGCTTGGAATCGACGGCCATGCGCAACCGCGCCGCCGCCTCATCGATCAGATCGATGGCCTTGTCAGGCATGAAGCGGTCGGTGATGTAGCGATGCGCCAAAGTCGCGGCCGCCACGATGGCGCTGTCGGTGATCCGCACGCCATGGTGCATTTCGTATTTTTCCTTCAGGCCGCGTAGGATGGAAATCGTATCCTCGACCGAAGGTTCGTCCACAAACACCGGCTGGAAACGCCGCGCCAGAGCCGCGTCCTTTTCGATATATTTGCGGTATTCGTCCAGGGTCGTGGCACCGACGCAATGCAGTTCTCCACGGGCCAGGGCCGGTTTCAGCAGGTTGGAGGCATCCATGGCCCCGTCGCTCTTGCCCGCACCGACAAGGGTGTGCAACTCGTCGATGAACAGCACGATCTGGCCTTCGGCGGCCTCGACCTCCTGCAGCACCGCCTTCATGCGCTCCTCGAACTCACCGCGGTATTTGGCCCCGGCGATCATGGCGCCGAGATCGAGCGCCAGCAATTTCTTGTTGCGCAGGCTTTCGGGCACATCGCCGTTGACGATACGCATGGCCAGCCCTTCGACGATCGCCGTCTTACCGACGCCGGGCTCGCCGATCAGCACCGGATTGTTCTTGGTCCGCCGGGAAAGCACCTGAATGGTACGGCGGATTTCCTCATCCCGGCCGATCACCGGATCGAGCTTGCCTTCGCGCGCCGCCTCGGTCAGGTCGCGGGCGTATTTCTTCAGCGCATCATAGGCATCCTCCGCCGTGGCGGAATCGGCCTTGCGCCCCTTGCGCATATCCTCGATCGCCGCCTTCAGTTTCTGCGCCGTCACCCCGGCCTTGCGCAGCAGCTCCGCCGCCTTGCCTTCGCCACTGGCCAGCGCCAGCAGCAGATATTCGGTGGTAACGAAGCTGTCGCCATCGCGATCGGCCAGCTTTTTCGCCTCTTCGAACAGGCGCGCCGTCGCCGGATCCAGATACAACTGTCCGGAGCCGGACCCCTCGACCTTTGGCTGAGCGTTGAGTTCCGCCGTCACCAGGCTGAGCACCATATCCGGCTGCCCGCCGGCAGCGCTGATCAGCCCCGCCGCCATGCCCTGATCGTCTTCAAGCAGCGCCTTCAGCAGATGTTCAGGCAAAAAGCGCTGGTGGCCCGCCGCCAGGGCGCTGGTCTGCGCAGCCTGCAGAAATCCGCGTGCGCGTTCGGTAAATTTTTCAAAATCCATGTGACACCTCTCTTTCCAAGCATGTCCGCAAAATCCGATGGAACTCCATCGCCTTATCGGCACCGTTTGCGGCTGCCTCCGGCGGCCCTCATTCAAGCAACCGCCCACAGACTATGTGGGCATGGTGCCTCGAGGACACAAGATGCGAAAAAGAAAATTGCCTATATTTTCGGCAGCAATACAGGATACGAACAACGTCACGGGCAAAGATCCGGCAGCCGTCTTCAGCATGCCATGATCCGGATCATCGCTCCACATGAAAACGGCCACCGCGGGCATTGCGGTGGCCGATGGTTTTTCCGATTTCGTTAATGGCCCCGCACCCTGCGGCGCCCGGAAAAACGCTCAGTCCTCGGCAACAGGGGCCGGAACGGCCGCTTCAGCTTCGCCCGGGGCATCCTGAACGGCATTTTCCTCGGCAGAAACGGCCTTGTCCTCCGCCCCGCTGCGGGATTGCGGGGCATCTGCCGCATCGCCGCGCTGCCCGCCGCCATTACGGTCCTGACGGCGGCGGCGGCCGCCCTGTTCGGTCTTTTCGGCCCGTGCGGCCGCGGCGGCCTGCATCAGGCGGAAATAATGTTCGGCATGCTGTGCGTAATTCTCGGCACCGATATGATCCCCTGCAGACTGGGCATCCCGGGACAGGGCCGTGTATTTTTCGTAAAGCTGCTGGGCATTGCCGCGCACCCTGGTACCGCCACCGCTGCTTTCATAGCTGCGATTGGGGTTGTTGCTGTTTTGCGGCGAACGCCTGTTGCTGTTGCCGCCGCGCCCGCGCGACCGTCTGTTACTCGGTGATTTCATGCCATGTTTCTTCTGTTTGCCTGCGGCGCTGGCCGCTCTTCAGCCCAAATAACCTTCCGCGCCAGCCCATCCGCAGATGCAGGCCTGCGCGCGTTACCAAATCGTTTTGGTCGGATATTGGATAGGACGCCGTCGCTCCTTCGAGATCCGGTTTTCACCATCGCGTCCGGGATTCAAAGTAATCCGCTTGTTTCCGATTTCCAACATTTTTTTACGTCAGGCGCGCAATTATGCAGCGATCGCGTCCGTCGAGGTCGCGCCGCCGCGCGAGCGAGGCGAACCCCGCAGCCCGCGCCAGCGCCATCACATCCTCCGCCTGGCCGGCACCGATCTCCATCAGCAGCGTGCCGCCCGATGCCAGATGCGCCGGCGCGCCGGCAAGAATGCTGCGATAGGCATCCAGCCCGTCGGGACCCCCGAACAAGGCCTCCGGCGGCTCATGATCGCGTAATTCCGGCGGCAGCAGGGGGGCCTCGTCCTCCCGAATGTAGGGAGGATTGGTTACGATCAGATTAAACCGCCCGGCCACCGCCCCGAACCAGTCGCCACAGACGAATGCCGCCCGCGCCGCCAGACCCAGGGCCCCGGCATTGTCTTGCGCTACCGCCAGCGCCTTGCGGCTGATATCGACCCCGATGCCGAAAGAGGCGGGAAATTCATCGAGCAGGCTGAGCAGCAGACAGCCGGAACCGGTACCGAGATCGAGAATGCGTTCCGGAGGCGGAACGATTTCAAGAGCCGCCTCGATCAGGGTTTCCGTATCGGGGCGGGGGTCGAGCACATCGCGGCTGACGGCAAACTCCAGCTTCCAGAACCCCCGCCGCCCGATCAGATGCGACAACGGTTCACGCCGACAGCGGCGCGACAACAAGGACCGGTAACGGCCGATGGCTTCCGCAGAAGGACATTCATCCGCCCGTGTCAGCAGGTCCAGCCGGTTCCGTTCCGTGGCAAAACCCAGCAACAGGGCTGCATCCTGTGCCGCGTCCTCTATGCCCGCTTCACGCAACAGAACCGTCCCTTCGCGCAGCAGATCGCGCAGGGACGGGCCGCGCCCATGCGTCTCAGCCATCTTCCCGGGCCAGGCGCCTGGCCTGATCCTCGGCCATGATCGCTTCGATCAGCTCATCGAGCGCTTCGCCGCTGAGCACCCGTTCCAGCTTGTAAAGCGTCAGATTGATGCGATGATCGGTCACCCGCCCCTGGGGGAAATTATAGGTGCGGATGCGCTCGGAC
>JALXAG010000158.1 GCA_026992315.1 Sneathiellales bacterium
GGCCGCTGGTTGCCGTGCCGCCGCCGCCAGATCGTACAGGGCGCCCATCGTATCCGCCACGGCAACCAGCGGCCCGGCTGCGGAAGGGACGCCCTCCCTTGCCACGATGCAGGCCGCCGCCCCTTTTGCGAAGGCATCGCCGACATAATCGTGACCGTCGAACTTTTCGCCTTCAAGGGCGATGAACAGATCGCCCGGCTTCAGGGTCCGCGTGTTGATCGAAACGCCCTGCGCCATCCAGCCGTCTTCGCCGGCACCGCCGGTCGCCGCCAGAACCTCCGCCGCTGTCCATAATGCGTTCATCGCGCCCCTCCCGCCCGGCGCGCCGGGTCCAGCAGCAGGCGCACGGCGGCGCGATCGTCGAAGGGAAGGATTTCATCGCCGATAACCTGTCCGGCCTCATGCCCCTTGCCCGCCACCACCAGCACATCGCCGGCGCCGGCCTGTTCGATGCCATGGGCGATGGCCGCCGCCCGGTCGGCGATTTCAGTGGCGCCGGGGCAGGATGCGAGAATTTCGCGGCGGATGACCGCCGGATCCTCATGGCGGGGATTGTCGTCGGTGACGATGACCAGATCGGCCAGATCGGCCGCCACCGCCCCCATTTGCGGGCGCTTGCCGCGATCGCGGTCGCCGCCGCAGCCGAACACCACCAGCAGGCGATCCCGGGCGAATTGCCGCGCCGTCGTCAGCACCGTGCGCAGGGCATCGGGGGTATGGGCATAATCGACGATCACCAGCGCCCCGGCCCGGTTGCGCCCGATCACCTCCATGCGGCCGGCCGGTGCTTCCAGCTGCGCAAGCGCCGCCAGCCCGTCAGGCAAGGACACACCGGTTTCCAGGGCCAGCAATAGGGCACAGAGCGCATTTTCCCCCTGAAAGGCGCCGATCAGGGGCAGATCGACCTTATATTCCCGCCCCCGCAGGGAAAAGCGAAGGGACTGACCGCCATCGCCCGGACGTTGTTCGAGAATGCGGCAATCCGCATCCTCGCCATGGCCATAACGGTGCAACGCCAGCCCCCGCCGACGGCACAGGGCCGCCAGGCGGCGGCCGAAATCGTCATCCGTGTTGACGACGGCCGGGGCGCCGGCGGGCAGCAATTCGGCGAACAGGCGGCACTTGGCGGCAAAATAAGCCTCTTCGCCGCCATGATAATCGAGATGATCGCGCGTCAGATTGGTAAAGGCGGCAACGGCGAAATCGACCCCGTCGAGGCGGTGCTGATCCAGACCGTGGCTTGAGGCCTCCAGCACCCCGTGGCTGCATCCGGCATCGGCCAGATCTTCCAGCAGGCGGTGCAGGGCCAGGGAATCCGGCGATGTCAGCCCGCCGGGAAGATCCTGCCCGCAGCCCTGAACCCCCAAGGTGCCGATGGAGGCGGCAGCAATGCCCGCCTCCTCCCAGATCTGGCGCAGAAACACGGCGACGGAGCTTTTGCCGTTGGTCCCCGTGACCGCTGCCATGCAACCGGGCTGACGGGGATGAAGACGCCGGGCCATCAGCGCATAGGCACGGCGGGGATTGGCGCATTCGATAAAGGGAACCGTCGCCTGCATATCGGGAAGATCGCGGCCCAGCACCGCCACCGCCCCCGCATCGAGGGCATCGGCAATAAAGGCGCGACCGTCGGCGCGGCTGCCGGGCATGGCGACGAACAGGTCGCCGGCACGCAGCAGGCGGCTGTCGGCAGAGATACCGCCGATATCCTTTTCCGCCCCCGCATAAGGGGTTATGCCCTGCAACAGCTCAGAAAGTTTCAAGTTTCTTCTCTTTGGTCTTGACCTTCAGTTTCAGCGCCCTGAACACCCTAGGGTCATCGGCCGGTTTCGGCGCCACGCCAAGCAGCGGCGCAATGCGCGTTATCACCCGCCCGACCACCGGCGCCGCCGTCCAGCCGGCCTGGGCGAGATTGTTGGTTTCGGGAATACCGCGCGGTTCATCCAGCATTGCCAGAACCACATAGCGCGGATCGTCCATGGGAAAGGCGCCGGCAAAGGTCGATATGATCGCCTCGCGGTTGTAACCGCCCCGCCCGGCCTTGTCCGCCGTGCCGGTCTTGCCGCCGACCCGATAGCCCGGGGCATCGGCAAAACCGGCGGTGCCGTTGGTGACGACCTTGCGCAGAATACGCCGCATCAGATCCGCCGTCCGGGCCGAGATCAGCCGCTCGCCACGGGCGTCGGTATCCGCCTTGCGGCGCAGGAGGGTCGGCTTCAGGTCGAAACCGCCATTGACGACCCTGGCGAAAGCGGCGGCAAGCTGCGCCGGCGATACGGAAATGCCGTGACCGAAAGCGATGGTTGCGGTTTCGGTCATCCCCCAGCGACGCGGCAGCAGCGGGCGGCCGATTTCCGGCAACTCCACCTTCAGCTTCTTCGTCAGCCCGAAACGGTCGAGAAACTGGCGCTGGCGGTCGCCGCCCACATCCAGGGCCATCTTCGCCGCCCCGATATTCGATGAGTAGATAACGATCTCCGGCACCGACAGCCAGCGCCCCTTGCCATGCTCGTCGCGAATGGAAAAGCGCGAAATCTTCAGCGGCCGGGTGGCATCGTAACCGCCATTGACGCCGACCACCCCATAATCCAGCGCCATCGCCGCGGTAAAGGCCTTGAAGACCGAGCCCAGTTCGAAAACGCCGAGGGTCGCGCGATTGAAGCGGGCATCGGCGGAAAAATCGCCGGCGCGGTTCGGATCGAAATCGGGCAGGGAAACCAATGCGAGAAATTCGCCGCTTCGCACATCCAGAACCACCCCGGCCGCGCCCTTGGCACGGAAAATCGCCATCGCACGGGACAATTCGTCGCGCAAGGCGTGCTGAATGCGCGCATCGAGCGAAAGCACGATATCCCGTCCGGCATCCCCCGGCCTGGCCAGGACATCGTTGAACTGCGCCTCTATCCCGGCAATGCCGCGCCCGTCGACATCCGTATAACCGACCAGATGCGCCGCCAGACGCCCCTGCGGATAGATGCGCCGCTCCTCGATCTTGAAATCGAGCGCCGGTTCGCCGAGCGCGTTCAGCGCCTGATGCTGTTCCGGCGTCAGGGAACGCCTGATCCAGACGAAACGCCGCCCCGAGGACAGTTTCCTCACCAGCCGTTCCCGATCCAGACGCGGCAGGATGCGCAGGATACGGTCGGCCAGCCCCTCCGCATCCCCGACCATATAGGGTTTGGCGAACAGCGATGCCGTCGGCAGGCTGACGGCCAGCAATACCCCGTTACGGTCGCGAATGGCGGCGCGGGCGGTGCTGGCCACGCCCGCCCCCGATTTGATGACGCTGCGCGCAATGCTCGGCTCGCCGCCTGCCGGGAACAGGGTCAGATAGATCAGCCGGACGGCAAGAACCGAAAAGGCGGCGGCGAACACCATGGCGATCAGCACCAGACGCCCGCGCCCCTCATCGACCAGACGCTTACCCTCCCCCGTAATTTTCACATGGCGGGGAAAGGCCGGGCCGGAGGATGTGTTCAGCGCCATGCTCATGGCCGCTCCTCCAGCCACTGATAGAGACGGGCATTGATCGGGCGGACCCTGCGGACAGGCTGTTCCGCAGTTTTGCGCATTTCCGCCACCGTCATGCGCGGCCCCGGAAGCCCCGGGCGGATACCGTCAGGACGCGCGCGGGGCAGGGGGAAATCGTCGCGGGCCATGCGCAGAAGCGCCGGAACCTCGCCGAGATCGGCGACGATCTGACTGGGCAGCATCGGTTCGAGCGGCAGATAGCGATACGCCAGCTCCTGCAGATTTTCCGGACGGTTGAGATAGCTCCATTCCGCCTCCAGTACCCGGATGGAGCGCTGACTGTCCATAAGCTCCCGATTCAACGAAACCAGCTTCCTTTCCAGCGCCTCGACCTCATAGGAAAGCTTGTAAAGGCCGTATGAGGCACCAAGAAGGAGCAAAAGGAACAGAATTGAGATTTTGTGAAACTTCATGCCGCCGCCTCCCCTGCCCAGGCCGGGGCATCGGTGCGAATGGCAAAACGCAGGCGGGCCGAGCGCGCGCGGGGGTTGGCGGCGATCTCCCGCGCGCCCGGCTTGACGGCACCGCGTTTCGGCAGGGCGAAGCTCGGCGCCGGGGCCGGGACCGATGCCTCCGGCAGGTGGCGCGACCCCTTCGGCACATTGCCGGAGCGGTGCTGAAGGAACCGCTTCACCACCCTGTCCTCGAGAGAATGAAACGACACGACCGCCAGCCGCCCGCCGGGGCTGAGAACGCGTTCCGCCGCTTCCAGCCCGGCGCGCAGTTCCCCCAGTTCGTCATTGACGGCAATGCGCAGGGCCTGAAACGTCCGGGTCGCCGGATGGACGGCGCCGCGCTTGCCGGGCCCGAGCACCGAAACGACAATTGCCGCCAGCCGGGCGGTGGTTGTGATCGGTTCTTCGGCGCGGGCGCGGATAATGGCCCGGGCGATGGCCCGGGAGCGCCGCTCCTCGCCATAACGGTAGATCAGATCGGCCAGCGCCTCCTGATCGAGGGTGTTGACCAGATCGGCGGCGCTGCGCCCGCTGGCGGACATGCGCATGTCGAGCGGCCCGTCCTGGGCAAAGGAAAAACCGCGCGCCGCCTCATCGAGCTGAAAGGAGGATACCCCCAGATCGAACACCACCGCCTGCACGCTGCCCGCCTTCAGATGGGCAGCCATGTCGCCGAAGCAGGCATGGACGATACTGAAGCGATCCCCGTAAGCCGTCATGACCCGCCCGGCGCGGGCAATGGCGTCGGGATCGCGATCGAAGGCAATGACGCGGCAATCGGCGGCATCGAGCAGGGCGCGGCTATATCCGCCCGCACCGAAGGTGGCATCGGCATAGACCTCCCCGCCGGCAGGCTGAACGGCGGCCACCACCTCCGCCAGCATGACGGGTGTGTGCCCGCCCGCCATCACGCACCGTCCTTGCGCCGCGCCCGTGACAGACGGCCCGGATCCTGACGCACCCGGCGACTCTGCTGGGC
>JALXAG010000159.1 GCA_026992315.1 Sneathiellales bacterium
GGCATCGTGCGCCGCCTGGCGGAGCGCACCTGCGTCATGCATCGGGGGCGGATCGTCGAAACCGGAGACACCGGCGCCCTGTTCGACCATCCCCGCCATGCCTATACCCGCCATCTTCTGGCCGCCGAACCCAAGGGCGAACCGCAACCCTATGACAGCGACGCCCCGGTGATCGTGGATGCCCGCCATGTGAAGGTCCATTTTCCCATCCGCAAGGGGCTGCTTCGCCGGGTTGCCGATCATATCCGCGCCGTGGACGATATCAGCCTGTCCGTGCGCGCCGGCGAAACCGTGGGCCTGGTCGGCGAAAGCGGTTCCGGCAAATCGACGCTGGGGCTGGCATTGCTGCGCCTTTTGCGCAGCCAGGGGGAAATCTATTTCAATGGCGAACCCATCCACCAACGCAATTTCAAGGCCATGCGCCCGCTGCGCCCGCAGATGCAGATCGTGTTTCAGGACCCCTTCGCCAGTCTCAGCCCGCGCATGTCCGTCGAACAGATCGTCGGCGAGGGGCTGCGCATCCACGATATCGGCGACGAGCGCGAGCGCTTCGAGAAGATCAATACCGCATTGGAAGAGGTCGGCATCGACCCGGCGATGCGCAACCGCTACCCGCACGAATTTTCCGGCGGTCAGCGCCAGCGTATCGCCATCGCCCGCGCCCTGGTGCTGAAGCCGCGCTTCATCGTTCTGGACGAACCGACATCGGCGCTGGATGTTTCGGTTCAGGCGCAGATCATCGATCTGTTGCGCGATTTACAAAAGCGCCACGGCCTGGCCTATCTGTTCATCAGTCACGATCTGAAGGTGGTGCGCGCCCTGGCCGACAAGCTGATCGTCATGCGCCGGGGCAAGGTCGTCGAACAGGGGCGTGCCCACGATATTTTCCACAACCCACGGCAGGACTATACCAAAGCCCTGCTATCGGCTGCCTTTGAGATGAAGGTGCGCGATCCCGGCGCGGTATCCCAATAGGCACAATGCCTCATGTCGTCATGCGCTGGCGGCGCAGTACAAGCGGCCCGAACAGGGCGCCCAGCGCCAGAACGACGAACCCGGCCCGCCAGCCGCCGGCACCGCCGTCATCGAACAGATCCAGCGCGATGCCGAAACCCAGCGGCGCCAGAAAGGAACAGGTGAAGCCGATCATCGTATGCAGGGCCATGGTCGCGCCCAGATGCTCCGGCTCGGCCGCCTCCACCGCGCCGGCGGTCAGCGATGCCGAATCCCAGCTCACCGTCACGGCATAGAGAAACAACAGCGGCACCATCCAGGCGGCATCCAGCCCGGCCAGCAGGCCGATGCCGATGCCCAGCGCCGAAGAAGCGGACATCATGACCGTCAGCACCGGCACGCGGCCGAAACGATCGCTTATCTCGATGCCGATAATACTGGCCGGCAGCCCCATCAGATTGATCAGCGCCGCCAGCGTCGTCGCCTTCAGCGCCAACGGTAACCCGCCGCTGACCGAGGCCGTATAAACCAGAAAAGCCACGATCCAGGCGCGATAGCCGAACAATTCCCAAAGATGCGCGGCATAGGCCAGAATAAAGGCCATGGCACGGCGATTGGCGAATACGGGGCGGAAATCGAGATCGGGAAAACGCAGCCGTCCCGTTTTCGTGCCCGAAGGCCGCGTCACCGACACCACCAGCACCCAGGCGATGGCGGAACCGGCGCCGCCGGCGATGAAGGCCGCCCGCCACCCCGCTGCATGGGCGACCTGCCCGGACAACAGATAGGATACGCTGGCGCCGATGGAAAAACAGGCGGTATAAAAGGCCACGGCCCGGGTCCGCCAGGCATCGGGCACCCGGTCCGTCAGCAGGCGCAGGCCGACCATGAAGGTACCGGCCAGCCCCATTCCCGCGACGATGCGCCAGAAGACCCCGCTCCAGAATCCGTTGGCGCCGAGGCCGAACCCCAGCGCGGCGATCAGCGAAATCCCGGCGCCGATGCCATAGATGCGCCGGGCATCGACCGTGTCCGTCAGGCTCATCAGCACCGGCACGGCCAGCAGATATCCGGCGAAGTACAATCCGTTGAGCCAGCCTGCCGCAGTACCCGACAACGCAAAAGCCGAACGCAGTTCGGGCAGCAGCGCCGCCACGGTCGAAAAACTCGCCATGCTGACGATTTCGGCCAGGCACAGCAGGGCGATCAGCAGGACGGGCCGCGAAATGCCGCCACCGCCTGCCCCGTCAGCGGGCATGAGCGCTCAGATCGTTGATACTGGCCGCCTCGCCGCACAGGGCGCAGGCGGGATCGCGACGCAGGGTCACGCGGCGGAAGGCGGTGGCAAGCGCATCGTAGATCAGCAGCCTGCCCGACAGACTTTCGCCGATGCCGAGGATTTCCTTGATCACCTCCACCGCCTGCAGCGAGCCGATCACCCCGGCGACCGCCCCCAGCACCCCGGCCGAGGAACAGGTCGGTTCCAGATCCGGCGGCGGCGGCGCCGGGAACAGACAGCGATAGCAGGGATGCGGCGCCCCCAGATGGGACTTGAACACCGAAAGCTGACCGTCGAATTGCAGGATCGCCCCCGAAACCAGGGTTTTCCCGGCCAGATGGCAGGCATCGGCCAGCAGAAACCGGGTGGCGAAATTGTCGCTGCCATCGGCGACGATGTCATAATCGCCCAACAGCTCCATGACATTGTCCGCATCGATGCGCAGCGGGTGGGGGACGATGCGCGGATGCGGGTTCACCGCCGCCAGACGGGCCGCGGCGCTCTCCACCTTGCGCCGGCCGACGGAGGGCGTGTCGTGAACGATCTGGCGCTGCAGGTTGGACAGGCTGACATGATCGTCATCGACAATGCCGATGGTGCCGACACCGGCTGCCGCCAGATAAAGCAGCAGGGGCGAGCCCAGCCCCCCGGCCCCGACGACCAGCACCCTGGCCCGGCCGAGCCTCGCCTGACCGGCACCGCCGACATCCTTGAGCACGATATGACGGGCGTAGCGCTCCAGCTCTTCTTCCGTCATGGGGTTCACAAACTGTCGAACAGGGCGGTGGACAGATAACGCTCGGCAAAGGATGGGATGATCACGACGATGTTCTTGCCCGCCATTTCAGGGCGCGCCGCCACCTCCAGCGCCGCCGCCAGCGCCGCGCCCGATGAAATACCGCAGGGCAGCCCTTCCAGCCGCGCTACTTCGCGGGCGGTGGCGAAGGATGTTTCATTGCCGATGGTCAGCACTTCATCGAGCAGATCGCGGTCGAGAATATCGGGAATGAAATTGGCCCCGATGCCCTGAATCTTATGCGGCCCGGCCTTGCCTCCCGATAACAGGGGGCTGTCTTCCGGCTCGACGGCGATCAGCTTCAGCGCGGGATTGCGGGGTTTCAGCCCCTGGCCGATGCCGGTAATGGTGCCGCCGGTGCCGACCCCGGCGATTACGGCATCGACCTTGCCATCGGTATCGGTCCAGATTTCCTCGGCCGTGGAAACACGATGAATCCAGGGATTGGAAGGGTTGCTGAACTGCTGCGGCATCACGGAGCCCGGAATTTCCTTCAGCATTTCCTCGGCCCGGTCGATGGAGCCCTGCATCCCCTCCGCCGCCGGGGTCAGCTCCAGCTCCGCCCCCAGAAGACGCAGCATCCGCCGGCGTTCGACCGACATGCTCTCGGGCATGCACAGGATCAGACGATATCCCCGCGCGGCACAGACAAAGGCCAGCGCAATTCCCGTATTGCCCGATGTCGGCTCGATGATCGTGGTATCGGGGCCGATGGCACCGGCATCCTCCAATGCGGCGATCATGGACACGCCGATACGGTCCTTCACACTGGCCAGCGGGTTGAAAAACTCCAGCTTGGCCAGAATATGCGCCTTCAGCCCATGGGCTTCGGCCAGACGGTTCAGCCGCACCAGCGGGGTACCGCCCACCGTATCGACGATGCTGTCGTAAATACGTCCCCGCGGCCCGCTTTTCAGAGGGGAAATGTTCTTATCCGTCATTATCTTGCCTTTCCGTACTCATGGGACGGCGCCTCCCCGAAGACCTCGCCCGCCGGCCCATGCCGTTTTTCCCTGTTTCTTCCGATATCGCCACTCTTGCGACCGGGGCGCTGCCCCTAAATCGAGAAATCGGTGCTTTTGCCGAGCCCGCCGCCGGGCACGCCCAGCTCCGTCGCCTTGCGGCACAGATCCTCCATGGTCACCGAGGAAAGGCGGCGGGTGATCTCTTCCTCGACCTCCTCCCACAACGGGCGGACCACGAGGCGGCCAAGTTCCGAACCTTCCGTGCTTTCCCGCCCCTCGCCATCGTGATCCAGGCTGGCCACGGCCCGCAACACATCGGCAACGGTGATCTTGCGGCGCTCACGGGCCAGGGTATAGCCGCCTTTCGGCCCGCGCACCCCTTTCAGAATGCCCGAATGGACCAGTTGCTGCATCACCTGTTCCAGATAGCGGGCCGGAATGCCCTGTCTTCTGGTGATCTCACGCGATTGCACGGGATCGGGCCGGGCGTTGTAGGCGACATCGACCACCGCTTCCAGCGCGAACAGCATCTTCTTCGGTAAACGCAGCATTGTATCAAACCCTTAATTCAGAGCGGCCCGCAGACGGACCCGTTCATCCTTCGATTGTTGTTATTCCTTGCGCAGTTCAGCGAAATATCCGGCCATCCTCTGCACCAGTCTTTCCGCCAGTGCTTCCTTGCGCATCGGCGGCCAGGCCTCCTCGCCGCCGGCATCGAGAATGACCGCCTGATTGTGATCCCCGCCGAATGTGCCGCTTTGCGGGCTGACATCATTGGCAATCAGCCAGTCGCAGCCCTTGCGCATTCTCTTGCGGCGGGCGTTTTCCAGCAGGTTTTCCGTCTCGGCCGCAAAGCCGACCACCAGAGAAGGCCGCCGTTCCCCTGCGGCGGCCTTCTCTGG
>JALXAG010000160.1 GCA_026992315.1 Sneathiellales bacterium
CATTGTTGATGACGACGACAACGATATCGGCGTCATACTGGCAGGCAGTGCCGAATTCCTGCATGGTCATCTGGAAACAGCCATCGCCGGCGAAACAGATGACCGGGCGGTTCGGGTGGGTCAGCCGGGCGGCGATGGCGGCGGGCAGCCCATAGCCCATGGAGCCGCTGGTCGGCGCCAGTTGGCTGCGGTAACGGCGGTAGCGGTGAAAGCGATGCAGCCAGATGGCGTAGTTGCCGGCACCGTTGCAGAGGATTGCCTCATCGCCGGCGATTTCGCCGGTCTGGCGGATGATTTCGGCCATTTGCACCGGCCCGGGAGAGGTGGTCGGCACGATGTGATCGAGATAGTCCCGGCGGGCCTTTTCATACCATTCCCGGCGGCGTTCGGCCCCGGCATCGGGCACGGTGGCCAGGGCCATGCAGGCAAGTTGCGTGCTGGCGATGATGCCGAGATCGGGGGCATAGACGCGGCCGATTTCCTCTGCCCCGGAATGGATATGCACCAGCTTCTGCCCGGTATGCGGGATGGACAGCAGCGAATAGCCGGATGTGGTCATCTCGCCCAGCCGCGCGCCGAGGACGAGCAGCAGATCCGCCTGCCGGATGCGCTCCGCCAGTGCCGGATTGATGCCGATGCCGACATGGCCGGCATAGCAGGGGCTGGCATTATCGACGTAATCCTGGCAGCGGAAGGACGCGCCGACCGGGACATGATGGGCGGTGGCGAACTGTTCGATATAGCGGGCGCAATCGGCATTCCAGCCGCCGCCGCCGACGATCAGGAAGGGGCGTTCGGCATCCCAGATCATGGTGCAGAGATCGCTGTAATCTTCCTGATCGATGCCGGCATGGGCAATGCGGCGCGCCCGCGGCGGCGTGCTTTTCACCTTTTCGCGCAGCATGTCCTCCGGCAGGGCCAGCACCACCGGCCCCGGCCGCCCCTGCAGGGCCGTGTGCCAGGCCCGCCCCACATATTCGGGGATGCGGGCGGCATCGTCGATCTGCGCCACCCATTTGGCCAGGGGGGCGAACATCTGGCGGTAATCCACTTCCTGAAAGGCTTCGCGGTCGGCGGCTTCCCGCCCCACCTGGCCGATGAACAGGATCATCGGGGTCGAATCCTGCATGGCAACATGGATGGCGGCGCTGGCATTGGTGGCGCCGGGGCCGCGGGTGACGAAGCAGATGCCGGGCTGGCCGGTCAGCTTGCCGCGGGCCTCCGCCATCATGGCGACCCCGCCTTCCTGGCGTCCGGTGATCAGGCGGATCGACGGGGTGTCATGCAGGGCATCCAGCACCGGCAGATAGCTTTCGCCCGGAACGCAGAAGGCCATATCGGCACCGTTTGCGGCCAGACAATCCACCAGCAGGCGGGCGGCGGTGTATTCGCGGGCGACGGCTTCTCCGCCTTCTTCCTGTTCCATGAGCATGGGCGGGATCCTTATTCACCGATATCGAACACGATGCCCTGGGCCAGCGGCAGGTCGCGGGAATAGTTGATGGTATTGGTCTGGCGGCGCATATAGCCCTTCCAGGCATCCGAGCCGGATTCGCGCCCGCCGCCGGTTTCCTTCTCGCCGCCGAAGGCCCCGCCGATCTCGGCGCCCGAGGGGCCGATATTGACATTGGCGATGCCGCAGTCGCTGCCGGCGGCGGAGAGGAAAAGCTCGGTCTCGCGCAGATCGTTGGAGAAGATGCAGGAGGAAAGCCCCTGGCTGACGGCGTTCTGCATCGCAATGGCCTCTTCGAGGGTCTCATATGCCATGACATAGAGGATCGGCGCGAAGGTCTCCTGACAGGTGATGTCGAGCTGCTTCGGCATTTCGGCGATGGCCGGGCGGACGTAATAGGCGTTCGGGTATTCATCCGCCAGCACCCGTTCGCCGCCGGTGACGGTGCCGCCGGCCTTGCGGGCGCGGTCGAGGGCCGTCTGCATATTCTCATAGGCTCCCTTGTCGATCAGCGGCCCGACGAGAACACCATCCTCCAGCGGGTTGCCGATGGCGATGGAGGCATAAGCGCTTTTGATTCTTTCCACCAGCGTGTCGCGGATCTCGCGATGGACGATCAGCCGCCGCAGGCTGGTGCAGCGCTGCCCGGCCGTGCCGACGGCGGAAAAGACGATGGCGCGCAGTGCCAGATCCAGATCGGCCGCCGGGGTGACGATCATGGCATTGTTGCCGCCAAGCTCCAGAATGCTGCGGCCGAAACGCTCGGCAACGCGCGGGCCCACCTTGCGCCCCATGGCGGTGCTGCCGGTGGCGGAGACCAGCGGGATGCGGCGATCGTCGACCAGAAGCTGGCCGATTTTGGCATCGGCGACCACCAGCTGATGCAGCCCTTCGGGCGCATCCGCGCCGAAGCGGGCGATGGCGCGGTCCAGAATGCGCTGGCAGGCCATGGCCGTCAGCGGCGTCTTTTCCGACGGTTTCCAGATGATCGGATTGCCGCAGACCAGCGCCAGCGCCGCATTCCATGCCCAGACGGCGACCGGAAAATTGAAGGCGCTGATGATCAGCGTCGGCCCCAGCGGGTGCCAGGTTTCCATCATCCGGTGACCGGGGCGTTCGGAGGCGATGGTCAGCCCGTATAGCTGGCGTGACAGGCCGACGGCGAAATCGCAGATGTCGATCATCTCCTGCACTTCGCCAAGGCCTTCCTGAAGGATTTTCCCCGCTTCCAGCGTCACCAGCCGGCCGAGTTCCTCCTTGCTGGCGCGCAGTTCCTCGCCCAGCAGGCGCACCAGCTCGCCGCGGCGGGGTGCGGGGACCTCCCGCCAGCTTTTGAAGGCTTTCTCCGAGCGGGAGATGATGGCATCCACCTCCAGTGTGGCGGTGGTGGGAACACGGGCGATGATGTCGCCCGATATCGGGGTGGTAACGGTCAGCCCTTCTTCGCCGCCGGCAAGCGGTGCGAGGCCGAAAGCGTCGAGAATATTGCGGTAATCCATGGTTCTTTCCTATCAGATGACATTGCGTTCAATGATTTTTCGCCCTTGGGCGATACGCGAAAAACTGAAGACGGACAGGTCGAGGCTGCGCCAGCCGCCGTAAAGGATCCATTCGGCGATGCCCCGGCCGACCGCCGGGGCCTGCTGCAGACCGTGACCGCTGAAACCGTTGGCGAAAAGGAAATTGCCGATTTTCTCATGCGGTCCGATGATGGCGTTCTGATCGATGACATTATAGGCATAATGCCCCGCCCAGGCATTGACCATCTTGATGGCTTCGAAGGCTGGCACGCGTGCCGCCAGGTTGGGCCAGATCACTTCTTCCCACAGCGAGTAATCGACATCGAAATCTTCGGCGGCGCGGTCGTCCTGTTCGTCCGGGGATACGCCGCAGATGTAATACTGGCCCTCGGGCCGGAAATAGACGCCCCCCGGTTCGACCGTCAGGGGAACGGGGGCCGGCCCGTTCAGCGGGGTGCGGCAATCGAAAACGAAGACACAACGCTTGCGCGGTTCCACCGGCAGGTCGATGCCGGCCATGCGGGCGATGCGGGCCGCCGCTGCCCCGGCGGCATTGACCAGGATGCCGCAGCCGATGCGTTCGCCACTCTCCAGAACGGCGCCCTGAACGCGATTTTCCGCCATATCGAGCGCCGCGACCCGGCCGGCGATATAGTCGGCGCCGCAGATTTTCGCCCCCCGGCGCAGCCCCTGCATCAGGGCATAGGCATCGAGCCAGCCTTCCCCGGAAAGCCCCAGCGCCCCCAGGGCGATGCCCTCGGTATTCAGCCAGGGGAAGCGTTCGCCCAGTTCTTCCGGGGGCAGCAGGGCGATATCCGCGCCGCAGGAAAGCTGGATTTCATGATTGGCTTCCATGATCTCCCGCCCCGTCTCGCCGGTGAGAAGAAGATAACCGTGTTCGGTGAAGCCGGTATCGGCGCCGATGCGTTCGTCTTCCGCCGCCGCGCGGATGAATTCCAGACCGTATTGCGACATGCGGATATTTTCGGGTGTGGAGAACTGCTGGCGGATCGAGGCCGCCGACAGGGCCGATGAGGCCTTGGCATAGCTGGGGTCGGCCTCGATCACGGCGACGCTGCCGGTAAAGCCGAGAACGCCTTTCAGGTGCCAGGCGATCGAACTGCCGATAACGGCCCCGCCGACGATGACGACATCGTAGGATTTTTCCATTCTCAACCCCGCATGTTCTTTTCGCCTTATCTGTGAGGAAACATCCGGCAAATACCGCAGGAAAGAGAGATAAACGATTATTTCCGTAGCGACAAACGAGATAAAGTGTCATTATTCATGAGAAAAAGTCATTAATATATTGAATGTTCGGTAAGGATGAGGCGCATACTGCCATCGATGACGGCCTTGCGGGGGTTCGAGGCGGCGGCGCGGCGGCTGAGCTTTTCGCGCGCCGCCGAGGAACTTGGCGTGACCCAGGGGGCGGTCAGCCGTCAGATGCGCAGCCTGGAGGATCTGATCGGCAAGCCGCTTTTCCGGCGCGTCGGCCGCCGTCTTGTGCTGACGGCGGCCGGAGAGGCCTTCCTGCCGGAGGTGAAGGCCATTCTCGATCATGCGGAACGGGCGACGCTGGAAATCATGGCTTTCGACGGTCATGGTGGCCTGCTCAGCATCGGCATGCCGCCAACCTTCGGTTCCCGCTGGCTGGTGCCGCGCCTGGGGCGTTTCTCCGCGCGGTTTCCCGGCATAGACCTCAATCTGGTAACGCGGATCAGGCGGTTCGATTTCGATGCCGACCAGCTCGATGCCGCGATACAGGTCGGGCCGCCGGAAGGGGAACATCTGCAGGGCATCATGCTGATGGGCGAGGAGATGGTGCCCGTCTGCAGCCCGGTTATCCGGAAGGGGGATGCCGGTCATCCGCTGAAAACCATAGCGGATCTGCGCCATCATTCATTGCTGCATCTTTCCACCCGCCCCGAGGCGTGGGTGGAATGGCTGCGCCATGCCGGTCTGGGCGAGGATATCGACTTTGCCCGTCGCGGTCCGGTATTCGAGCAATTTTCAATGGTCATTCAGGCGGCCCTGGCCGGGCTCGGCATTGCCATGGTGCCGCGCTTCCTGGTGATAGAGGAGCTGGCGACGCGGCGGCTGATCATCCCCTTCGACCTGCCGGTCGCTTCTCCCGATCCCTATTATCTGGTTTATCCGAAACGCTTTGCCGCCTTGCCGAAAATCGTCCAGTTTCGCGACTGGATCCTGCAGGAGGCGGCAGCGGATCGCGAGGATCCGCAGGCGCTGGCGGCAAGCCCGTATCTGTAGGTTACCGGTCTTTTGTGCCGGCCTCGTTACCGACCAGCGGCAGGTGCAGAATGATATCCGTGCCCTTGCCGGGGGTGGAATCGATCTGCATGAAACCGCCGGATTGGGTGATGAAGCCATAGACCATGCTCAGTCCCAGCCCGGTGCCTTCGCCGGGTTTCTTGGTGGTGAAGAAGGGATCGATGGCATGGCGGGCCGTTTCTTCGCTCATGCCCTGGCCGGTATCGATGACATCGATGCGCAGATAGCGTCCGGGCAGAACCGTCATGTCATTGATGATGCGCTTTTTCCCGATTGCGGTCACGCTGGTGCGGATGGTGATGCGTCCTGTATCCCCCATGGCATCGCGGGCATTGATCGCCAGGTTGAGGATGGCGTTTTCAAGCTGATCCCGGTCCACCGTGGCCAGATCCTCCTCTGCCTCGGCAATCAGATCGATGGGGATCGAATTGCCGATGGAATGCTGCAGAAAATCGAGAAATTCGCTCAATAATCGATTGATGCGGGTTTCCTGCGGTTTCAGCGGCTGCTTGCGCGAAAAGGCGAGCAGCTTCTGCGTCAGCGATGCCGCCCGGTTCCCCGCGGCCAGCGCCCGCCTGACCAGAAGGTTCAGACGTTCGTTTTCGGCCATGGCTTCGTTCAGCAATTCCAGATTGCCGATCATGATTGCCAGAATATTATTGAAGTCATGGGCGATACCACCGGTAAGCTGACCGATGGAGCGCATTTTCTGCGCATGGCGCAGTTGTTCCGTCAGGTTTTTCTTTTCGGTGATATCGGTAATGACGCCGATCATGCCGCCGACCGCACCGTCGGGATCGTAATAAGTAGCCTTGTGAAAAATCACATCGCGCAGCCCCTCCGGCGTGGAAACCTGCGCTTCGTAAACCTGAACGCCGGGATTTTCGATCAGCGCCATATCCGCCTGATGATAGCGTTCGGCCAGATCGGGCGGGGCGACGTCATATACCGTCCTGCCGATAATCTCCTCGGGCGGACGGCCAAGAAAGCGGGCCATCGCCTCGTTACAGCCAAGATAGATGCCTGCCTTGTCCTTGTAGAATATAGGGGCGGGGATGGCGTCGATCAGTATGCGCAGAAAATTGCTCGTTGCCTGGGATTGGGCCTGACAGTCCTTGAGGGCGCTGTCTTCCCCGGGGCAGGTGAAATCGCGCAGACGGGCGAAAAGGTATCGCGCCTCGCGCTCTTCCACCGGACGGTGGAGCAGGGCATGTAACCCCTGTTCAAGAAGATCGAGCGCTGCGTCCTCGGCAGGATGATCGCAGAGGAGGATCCAGCGATGCATCGGTATGCGGGCGGCAAGCATATGTTTTTCCGCTTCCGGCATGGCCCGGTAGGAGGGCATGTCGATCAGACACAGCACCGGCCGTGGCCAGTTCGGTGGTGGGGCATCGCTACTGGTGATGCCGAGAACATCCAGCATGCGGGCAAATTTGCTGCGTTCGCCGGGATCGTGCAGATGCAGGGCCGCACTCGCGGTACGCAGATTTGCAGCATGGGAGGAAAGCAGGGTCATGATCTGATGCTACTGATTGGTTTCCGGATCCGGCACGCGCCCATGAAGATGCCCCGCAGGCATTAACATTTCGTCAAGGCTGCCGGGCAGGGATCTCTCATGTGGCTTCGCCCCGTGGCGTTTCCTCCCCATAGCGGATGACGGTGACCCTTTCCGTCGTGATCAGCCCGCTGCCCATCATCGGTTCGATGGCGGTAAGGAAACGGTCGATCTTTTCCTGCTCGTCCACGATTTCGACGATGAAGGGCAGATCGTCCGACAAGCGCAGGATTTTGGCCGTATGCAGGCGCGAGGACCGTCCGAAGCCCATGGGGGCGCGGATGACGGTGCCCCCGGCCATGTGCATTTTCCGGGCCTTGAGCAACAGGGCTTCATAAAGCGGCTTGCCATCGGCGCGATCCTTCTCGCCGATAAAAATCCGCAATAGCGTGGCGTTTTTGGCAAGTTTCATGACGGTTCTGCCCATTCCTCTTTACCGGTTGACGATGGTGCCGAGCGTGGCACCCAGATAGACACCGGCCAGACAGAGGGCCAGGGTGCCGAAGATATTGAAGGTGGCCGGCAGCCATTCCCCGTCCTGCAGAAGGGACAGGGTCTGCAGGCTGAAGGAGGAGAAGGTGGTAAACCCGCCCAGCATGCCGAGCATGACGAATTGCCGCGCGGTGGAAGAGACGATCAGACGGCCATCGGGGCCGGTCATGACGGCAAACAGGCCGATGATGAAGGATCCGGCGACATTGACCGCCAGTGTGCCCCAGGGGAAGGTTTCGCCAATGCTGCGGGCCAGCAGCCCCGAAATCCAGTAGCGCCCGGCGCCACCCAGGGCACTGCCCAGCGCCACCCATAATGCGGTCATCTCGATTGCCCGGTTCAGTTCAGATCGTTAGCGGAAACACCGCGGTGCCCCGACCGGGACGATAAGCCCGCGGCCCTGTTCCGTCAAATCGTGTTTGCCGCCTGTTACAGGGGCGGCCGGGGGCATTACGGATCGGCCGGGGCGCAGCTCATCTCGATCACCGGCAGGCCGGCATCTTTCCAGGCGCTGAAGCCGCCGCCGATATGACAGACGTTTTCATAGCCCAGTTCCTGCAGGCTCACCGTCGCCAGGGCCGAGCGCCACCCCCCGGCGCAGAACAGCACCAGCCGTCGTGCCCCGGCGAATTGGGGGCGGTGATAGGGGCTTTCCGGACAGGCCCAGAATTCCAGCATGCCCCGCGGTGCATGCAGGGCATTGGGGATGCGCCCTTCGCGCTGCAATTCGCGGATGTCGCGAAGATCGACGAACAGGACTCCTTCCTCGTTCAGCAATGGCGCGGCTGCGGCGGGGCTGAGGGTCTCGATCCGGCGGAGGGCTTCCTCGACCATTTGCTGGGCGGTCTTTTTCATGCTGTGGCTTTCGTTCTTTTCAGGATTCGTTTTCGGGTGAAATCAGCTGCCAGCCCGGCAGGCCGGGATGACGGCGGCATCTTGCCGGATCGCCGAGCAGGCGGCGCAGGCTTTCGCGGCTCTGATAGACATGCTCGCGCATCAGCGCTTCGGCCCGGCCGGCCTGGCCGCGGCTGACGGCATCGAGAATATTGCGGTGTTCCTTGTTGGCGGCGGCCATCAGTTCGGCGGCCAGTTCGGGCTGATCGAGATTGCAGGTGACGGCGCCGACCACCACCAGAGGCAGACGGTTGTTGGCATGCAGGGCCTCGGCCAGGGGGCGGTTGGCGGCGGCATCGAGCAGCAGATGGTGAAAACGGTCGTTGCTGGCAAACCACTGCCGGGCCTGACCGATTCCGGGCGGCATGCGGGCGATGATCTTCTCGCCGTCGGCGATTGCCTGTTCCAGTTCATCCAGCCGGGCGGTGTCGGGGATGTCTTCGGCCAGCAGGCGGCAGAGCATGCCTTCCAGTGTGCCGCGCACATCGAAGGCATCGAGAATATCCTTCAGCCGGAAACGGCGAACCCGAAAGCCCCGTCTCGGCAGGGCGGTCAACAGCCCTTCGCGTTCAAGCGCCGTCAGGGCCAGGCGCACCGGCGTGCGCGATACGCCGAGCCTGCGGGCCATCTCCGCCTCGCCGATGCGGCTGCCGGCCGTGATCTCGCCCCCCAGGATCATCTGGCGCAGGGCCGCCGTCACCGCCCCCTGGCGGGTCTGGGCGCAGGGCGCCGGTTCGTGGGCCGGCGCATCGTCCTGCGGTGCCTTAACGATGGAGGTGAGATCGCTCATGCCTGCATTTCTGCATGCAATTTTCCCTCAGGCAAGCCGAAAACACGGTAAATTTAAAATAATGGTGGCATTTCGCGATATTTTGTATGCAAAATGCCCAAAACAAGGTTCTGCAAGACAGGGGTATGGCATGAATGCGATTCGTCAGGCGCATATCGACGACAAATACAGGCTGGAGGATGGCCGCGTTTTCGTAACCGGCACCCAGGCGCTGGTGCGCCTGATGCTGGAACAATCGCGCCGGGATCGCCGTGCCGGCCACAATACGGGCGGCTTCGTCTCCGGCTATCGCGGTTCGCCCCTGGGGATGGTCGATCAGCAGTTCTGGCGGGCCAGGTCGTTTCTGGAACCGGCGGATATTCATTTCCAGCCCGGCGTCAACGAGGATCTTGCCGCCACCGCCGTCTGGGGCACCCAGCAGGTCGGGGTGTTTTCCGAGGGGCGTGTCGATGGCGTTTTCGCCATGTGGTATGGCAAGGGGCCCGGGGTGGATCGTTCGGGCGATCCCTTCAAGCATGGCAACATGGCCGGAACCTCGCCGCTGGGCGGGGTGATCTGCCTAGCGGGCGACGATCATACGGCGAAATCCTCCACCACCGCCCATCAGAGCGAACAGGCCATGATCGCGGCGATGATGCCGGTCTTCAATCCGGCCAATATTCAGGAATATCTCGATTACGGCCTTTACGGCTTTGCCCTGTCGCGTTTTGCCGGGGTGTGGGTCGGCTTCAAATGCCTGACCGATACGGTGGAAGGCACGGCCAGCATCGCCGTCGGGCCGGAACGGGCGCCGGTGATCCTGCCCGAGGCCCCGAAGGAATCCGTGCATATCCGCTGGCCCGACGATGCCGTTGCCCAGGAAAAGCGCATGATGAGCGTGAAACTGCCCGCGGCGCTGGATTTCCTTCGCGTCAATGCGCTGGACCGGGTGAGCCACGATGCGCCGCGGCGGCGCATCGGCATCGTGACGACGGGCAAATCCTGGCTCGATGTGACGGCGGCGCTGGGGCGCCTCGGTCTGGACGACGAGGCCGCGCGCGCCCGTTTCGGTCTCAGCGTCTACAAGCTGGCGGTGGTCTGGCCGCTGGAGGGGCAGGGACTGCGCGATTGGGCCCAGGGGCAGCAGGAAATCATCGTTATCGAGGAAAAGCGCCCGGTGATCGAGGAACAGATCGCCCGTGAGCTGATCAACCTGCCCGATGGCCGGCGGCCGCGGCTGGTGGGCAAACACGATGAGGACGGCGCCCCTCTGGTACCGGATTTCGGGGCGCTCGACAGTGTGCTGGTGGCGCGCATCATCGCATCGCGCCTGTTACGCATTGCCCCCGATGACAATGACCTGAACGAGGCCATGGCAGCACTGCAGGCCGCCACCGACGGCCGTAACATGCCCGACAATCCCGTAAAGCGGATGCCGTGGTTCTGTTCGGGCTGTCCGCACAATACCTCGACCGTCGTGCCCGAAGGCAGCCGCGCCATGGCCGGTATCGGCTGTCATACCATGGCGATTTACATGCCCAACCGGCGCACCGGTGCCTACACCCATATGGGCGGGGAGGGGGCCAACTGGATCGGCGAAGCGCCCTTTTCCAAAACCAAGCATATTTTCCAGAATCTGGGCGACGGCACCTATTTTCACAGCGGGCTGATGGCCATACGCGCCGCCGTTGCCGCCAATGTCAACATCACCTATAAGATCCTTTACAACGACGCCGTGGCCATGACCGGCGGCCAGCCCGTCGACGGGGTGCTGACCCCGTGGGATATCAGCCGCCAGGTCCATGACGAGGGGGTGCGGCGCATCGTCGTGGTCACGGACGATCCGGACAAATATCCGCCCGGATGCAACTGGGCCGAGGGGGTCGATATCCGCCATCGCGACGAACTCGATGCCGTGCAGCGCGAACTGCGCGAAATCGAGGGCGTCACCGTCCTGATTTACGATCAGACCTGCGCGGCGGAAAAACGCCGTCGCCGCAAGCGCGGCGCCTATCCCGATCCGGCGCGTCGCGTCTTCATCAATGAGGAAGTGTGCGAAGGTTGCGGCGATTGCGGCATCGTCTCCAACTGCGTGGCGATCAAGCCGCTGGAAACCGCCAGGGGGCGCAAGCGGGAGATCGATCAGACGGCCTGCAACAAGGATTTCACCTGCCTGAAGGGCTTCTGCCCCAGCTTCGTCACCGTCGAAGGCGGCGGCATCCGGGGGGTGGAGGCAGGCAGCCTGCCCGAACCGATGGATGAATCCCGCCTGCCCGTGCCACCCCTGGCGCCGGTGGAGGGGGTGTTCAACCTGCTGGTCACCGGCATCGGCGGTACCGGCGTCGTTACGGTGGGGGCATTGCTGGGCATGGCGGCGCATTTGCAGGGGCTGGGGGTCAGCGTTCTCGATCAGACCGGCCTGGCGCAGAAGAACGGTGCCGTCACCAGCCATGTGCGTATCGCCGCGGCGCCGGAGGATATCGACGGTTCGCTGGTGCCTGCGGCCGGGCTCGACCTGCTGCTGGGCTGCGATATGGTGGTGGCCGCCCAGCCCGATACCGCCGCCACCTTTGCCCCCGGGCGCAGCCATGCGGTGATCAACGATCACGTGGTGCCGATTGCCGCCTTCGCCCTGATGCCGGATCTGGCGCTGGACGGGGAAAGCATGATCGGCGGGCTGCGCCGTTTGCTGGATAATCGGGTCGATGCGGTCAATGCCACCTTGCTGTCGCGCCGCCTGCTGGGCAATGAGGTCGGGGTCAATGTCTTTCTGCTGGGCTATGCCGCGCAAAAGGGGCTGCTGCCCGTCGGCATCGACTGTCTGAAGGCGGCGATAGAGATGAACGGCGTGGCGGTGGAGATGAATCTGCGCGCGCTGGCCTGGGGGCGGCAGGCGGCGGCCTTTCCCGATACCCTCCCGGCCGCTGCAGGGGAAGAGCCGGCCGACAGGGAAGAAACGCTGGAGGATATCGTCCGCGATCGTGTGCGTGAGCTGACGGCTTATCAGAACCGGGCCTATGCGGCCCGTTATGAAGCGCTGGTGGAAAGGGCGCGTTCGGCAGCCCGCGCCGCCGGCATCGAGGGGGAGGGCTTCGCCCGCGCCGTTGCCCGCCATGCCTATAAGGTCATGGCCTATAAGGATGAATACGAAGTGGCGCGGTTATTTACCGACGGGCGGTTCCTGCGCCGTATCGGTGAGCAATTCGAAGGCGATTACAAGCTGCATTTTCACATGGCGCCGCCGCTATTACCGGTGGAAATGCAGAACGGCCGCCCGAAAAAGCGGGAATTCGGTCCCTGGATGATGACGGTGCTGCGGCTTTTGGCCCGGCTGAAGGGGTTGCGGGGCACCTGGCTGGATCCCTTCGGCCATAGCGAGGAACGCCGCCGGGAGGCCCGCCTCGTCGGCGAATATGCGGCGCTGGTGGAGAGCTTGTGCCAGGGGCTGACGGCGGAAAACCACGATCTGGCGATCAAAATCGCTTCCCTTCCCGAAAGAATACGCGGCTTCGGCCCGATCAAGGCCCGTGCCATGGCCGAATATGACAAAACGCTGGCAAAGCTGCGCGAACAATTCGCGCAAAAGGCGCGCAAGGCGGCCTGACCGGCTGACCGAAGCGAGATTTGCGAAGCGTCCGTGAAGGGGGGCGGCACTGTCATGGTGCCGCCCATGCCTTGCGTTTATTCCGCCGCGTTCAGGGCCAGATACCAATCCACCGTTTCTTCGAGCGCTTCCTCGAAGGCGCGGGCGGGGCGCCAGCCCAATTCGGTTTCCAGCCGGGAAGGATCGAGGGCATATCCGCGGTTCGTGCCGGCGGATCCGGAAGCGGGGGTGCACAACCCGCGCCGCGGTCCAGCGGCCGGTGGTTCAAGCCTGCTGTCGAGCAGATCGCAGATACGCATGGCCAGATCGCTGTTTCTGATCGGGGTGCGGGCGCCGATAACATAGGCCGATCCGGGCGAGCCCTGTTGCAGAATGGCATACAGGGCCGAGGCCTGATCGGTGACATGCATCCAGTCGCGCCATTCCCCGCCATTGTCGCCGAGGGGGAGGGGCGTACCCTTTTGCGCCCGGTCGATGATCGAGGGAATCAGCCGCCCCGCCTGCTGACGCGGTCCGAAACCATGGCCCGGCAGGGCGATGAGAACGGGCAGGCCGTGGCTGTGGAACAGCGCCTGTGCCATATGATCGGCCGCCGCCTTGCTGGCCGCATACGGCGTCTGCGGGCGGTAGGGGGTGTTTTCGTCCGCCGGGGGCGCATCCTCGGGCCGGGCGCCGAAGACCTGGCTGGTGGAAGTCTGAAGAAAGCGGAAGGAATCGGGGCTATCGGCGGTGTGCCAATAGGCCAGTGCCTCCTCCATCAGGATGCTGGCGCCATGAAAATTGGTGCCGATGGCGGCTTCCGCCCCGCCGCTTCCGCCACTGCGTTCGGCGGCGAGGTTGACGACCCAATCGGGCTGATAGGCGGCGAACAGGGCTGTCAGCCCCTCGCGGTTGCGGATGTCGCCGTGAATGAAGCGGAAATTGGGATGGTCCTCCAGTTCGGCGATGTTTTCCCTGCCGTCGCCGGTCAGGGCATCAAGACACAAGACATCATGGCCTTGCGCAATCATCGCCCGTGCAAAGGCCGAACCGATGAAACCGGCCCCTCCGGCCAGCAGAATCCGCTTCATGACAGTCACTCCCCATTTTCTCCGCGCCGGTCAGTGCGCAGGGCCGAATATCCGCCCTATCAGCGAGATGGGGGTTGAAAGGTGTTGGATCAAGGGGCGAAGCCTACGGGCATGGCTTCGGCCGGATATCAGATCAGCAGGTTCAGCGGATTGCGTTCGCGCGGGCTGTCCACGGCCGAGGAAGTCGTGGTCTGGCCTTCGTTGTTCTGCTGTTCTTCGGCGGCCGTCCGTGTTCCGGCCCCGCCATTGGTGGAGGGGGTCAATGCCGCCGGGGCGGCGGCCCCGCTGCCGGCCGGGGTGCCGGGTGTACCAGCGTTTCCGATGTTTTCCGCTCCGGTAGTGGCGTTGGCATTCAGCCGTTCGCGGTTTTCACCGGCTTTTTCCTGACGTTCGCGTGCGGCGGTCTCCACCCGTTCTTCGGAATCGAGCGCACGGGCATCGCCGGTGCTGTCTGCGCTTTCCTGTGCCTGGGCAATGGTCTGTGGGGCGACAAGGCCGGGGGTGGCCGGAACGACCGGCACCGCAGGCGATGTTGCGGCATTCTGTCCGCCATCCGCCGCCGGGGCGGCGATATCGGGGGGTGTGGCTGCGCCGTTTCGGGTTGCATTCGCCTCTGCCGCAACCTGATTGATCTGAGGCTGGACCGGTGCGCCGGCGCCGTTCTGGACGGGCGGCGCAATGCCGCTGCCGATGGAGTTGATAGCCATGGGGATGCCTCCGTTTCTCCGGATGCGCTTCTGCATTTTCCGGGCATCGTCGCTCACCCTAAGGCCCGGCCGTTAAGAATTTGTTAAGAGGCAGGGTTAAGACGCGTTAGCCTTCACGATGAAGGCGCAGGGCAACGGCGTTTCAGGAATAACGGCTCAGCAAAGGGCGCAGGCGCGGATCGGGTGGACGGCGGGCGATAAGATCGGCCAGCAGGGCGGCGGAACCGCAGGCCATGGTCCAGCCCAGGGATCCGTGACCGCTGTTGATATAGAGATTGGCGGGCGCGTGCCGGGTGGCGGCCCGGCCGACGATCGGGGTGCAGGACGGGGTCATCGGGCGCAGCCCCGCCCAGTATTCGGCCGATTGCCCATCGCCGGCATCGGGGAAGATATCGAAAAGCGCGTCGCTGACCAGACGGGCGCGGCGCATGTCGATATTTTTGTCGTAACCGCAAAGTTCGGCCAGTCCGGCGGCACGAATGCGGTTGCCCAGACGGCTGATGACGATCTTGCGCGCCTCGTCGGTGACGGAGACGGCAGGGGCCCCGTCTGCCGCCGTCATCGTCACCGAATAACCCTTCAGCGGATAGACGGGCAGGCAGAGGCCGAGCATCCGCCCCAGCGCTGCCGTGCCGCAGCCCGCCGCAAGGACGACGGCATCGGCTTCCCATGCCGTTTCGGCGGCCAGAACCCGCGTGATCCTGTTGTTGCCGGTCGTGAAACCGCCGACCCTGTGGTTGAAGTGAAAGCGTGCGCCCATATCCGCTGCGATGCGGTGCAGGGCGCGGGTGAACAGATGGACGTCTCCGCTTTCGTTATCGGCGGCATAGAGCCCGCCGGCGAGCGGCATGTCGGGGCGGATCGCCGGTTCGACGGCGCGGCATTCCGCGGCGCTCAGACAGTCGATCGGCTGGCCGAGGCGCCGCAGCATCGCCGCCTGCCGCCGGGCGCGGGCGAAGGCGGGGCGGCTGCGGTACAGGCGCAGAATGCCCTGCTGGCGACCGTCATAGGCGATGTGTGCATGCTGGCGCAGTGCCGCCAGTTGTTCCAGCGAGAAACGCGCCAGGGCAAGGTTGACGGCAAGGCCGCGGGCGAAGGCATCCGGGCGGCAATGGATGAGGAAAGCGGCCAGCCAGCGCCAGAAGAAGGCATCGGCGGCGGGGCGCAGGCGGAAGGGGGAATCGGAGCGCCACAGACTGCTCAGCCCCATGGCCAGGGCCGCGGGGCTGGCCCAGGGACCGCTTTCGCACGGGCTGATCTGCCCGCCATTGGCAAGGCTGGTTTCCAGCGCCGGGGCGGCGGCGGCTTCGAGCACCGTGACCTCATGACCGTCGCGCGCCAGATAATAGGCGCTGCTGACCCCGATCACGCCTGCGCCGATGATGACGATTTTCACCGCCTGTATTCCTCCTGCTGGTATGAGCCTTCAGCGGCCGCTGCCGGTTTATGGCATAGTTCCGATATGGTTCCAATGTCTAGGGTCCGGACCCTGGGAGAGCGCAAACCAGAGAACGGAA
>JALXAG010000161.1 GCA_026992315.1 Sneathiellales bacterium
GCTGGCAGAGATATCGAACAGGGCGATGCCGCCGCGAATGCCGATGGTGGCCGAAGGGGTCTTCAGAACAACGGGCGTTTTCTTGCTGATGCGTCCGCCAACGAAACGGAACAGCCCCTTGGCGGCGCTCAGGGCCAGGGTGCCGGCTTTGGCATCGGGATCGTAAACGAATTTGTCGATGGTGATGGCGCTGGAGGGACCGACGGTCAGGGCCGATCCGTCAAGAAACAAAAGCTGGGTTTGGCCATCGGGCCCGGTTCTGACCTGTTCCTGAAAGAACATCCGGCTGCCGACCAGAAGCTGCCGGCGCCGATTGTCGGAAATTATTCCTTCCGCATCGGGGTTGACGGCAGTGGCGACGCCGATATCGCGCAGCCCTTCCTCCGCCGCGCGGGCGCCGAAGGACGGGCCGATGCATGCGAAGGTCAGAAAAAAAGCACCCAGAATCGCATGCCGGGCTGCCGTGGCGGGTGTCCGGGTCCGCCGGTGTTTTCTGCCATTGTGTTTGCTTTTCGCTGTGGCGTTCTTATTGCCGGTTGTTTCCATCTCTCTGTCGCCCCATCCCCGTTAATACGCTGTCATGGGCTTTTTTCTCGCATCAGGGTTCAACCCTAATGCAAATACCCGGTCTGGTTAAGTGATATTGGCCACAATCCGTGCCATGCCTGTGCCGATTAGGGCTTGCCGCAATTTATTTTATGCTTAAAATAAATTGAAACAGTAAGGGGACGGATAAATGAAGGTCATGGTTCTGGGCGGCGGTCCCGGAGGATTGTTTTTTGCCATTCTGATGAAGCGCCAGCATCCGCACAGCCGCATCACGGTGCTGGAACGCAACCAGCCCGGCGATACCTTTGGCTTCGGCGTTGTCTTTTCGGACGAAACGCTGAGCGAGTTCATGAGCGCCGATGAAGAAGTCTATCGGGAGATCAGAAGCAATTTCGCCTATTGGGACGAGATCGACGTTCATTTCGGCGGCGAGGTGATCCGTTCCGCCGGTCATGGCTTTTGCGGGCTGTCGCGGCGGCGGCTTCTGAACATTCTTCAGCGCCGCGCCGCGGATCTGGGTGTGGATGTCCGTTTCGGCACCGAATTCGGCGGCGATGCCCTGAAGGATTACCCGGATGCGGATCTGATCGTTGCCGCCGACGGCATCAATTCGGCGGTGCGCGGGCATTACAGCGATGCGTTTCGTCCCAGCCTCGACTGGCGGCAGAACAAATTCGTCTGGCTGGGCACCACCAAGCCGCTCGAGGCGTTCAGCTTCTATTTCCGCGATACTCCCTACGGTCTGTTTCAGGCCCATGCCTATCAGTTCGAGGAGGGGATGGCGACCTTCATCGTCGAAACCCAGGAGAAGAGCTGGAAGGCGGCGGGCCTGGACAAGGCGGACGAGGCCGCGACCCTGGCGTTCTGCGAGAAAGTCTTTGCCGAGGATCTGGACGGCCATAAGCTGGTGGCGAACAAATCGATCTGGCGCACCTTTCCCACGGTGCGCTGCGAAAGCTGGGTTCATGACCGGCTGGTGCTGATCGGCGATGCCGCCCATACGGCGCATTTTTCCATCGGTTCCGGCACCAAACTGGCGATGGAGGATGCGATCACGCTGGCCGATGTGCTGAAGCGGCCGGAAGATCTGGCGGATATTCCGGCGGCGCTGCAGGATTACGACCGCCGCCGCCACGATGAGGTTGGCAAGCTGCAGCATGCGGCGCAGGTATCGCTGGAATGGTTCGAGCATGTACCGCGATACCGCGCCTTTTCGCCCCTGCAATTTGCCGTCAGCCTGCTGTCGCGCTCCAAGCGGATCACCTATGAAAATCTGCGTCTGCGCGATCCGGCCTTTATCGATGGCGTGCAGCGCTGGTTCGCCGAAGAAGCCTATGCCCAGGCGGGGCGGGCGGTGCCGGCCGATCCGCCGCCGCCGGCCTTCACGCCGTTTCGCCTGCGCAACATGGTGGTGGAAAACCGCATCGTCGTCTCGCCCATGTGCCAGTATTCGGCCAAGGACGGGGTGCCGGGACCGTGGCATATGGTTCATCTGGGCAGCCGGGCCGTCGGCGGGGCCGGGCTGGTCTTCACCGAGATGACCGATGTCAGCGCCGACGGGCGCATCACGCCGGGCTGCACGGGATTGTACAACGATGTTCAGGAGGCGGCCTGGAAGGATATTGTCGATTTCGTCCATGAGCACACGCAGGCGAAAATCTGCATGCAGATTTCCCATGCCGGGCGCAAGGGGGCGACCTGCCTGCCATGGGCCGGCGGCTACGACGAACCGCTGAAGGATGGCGGCTGGCCGCTGATCAGTGCTTCCCCCATTCCCTATCTGCCGCACAGCCAGGTGCCGAAGCAGATGGATCGCGAGGACATGGACCGGGTGCTCGGCGATTTCGCTGCCGCCGCCCGGCGCGCCCTGCGGGCCGGTTTCGACATGCTGGAAATACACATGGCCCATGGTTATCTGCTGTCCAGCTTCATTTCCCCGGCAACCAACAGGCGCCAGGATGAATATGGCGGCGATCTGGCCGGGCGGATGCGCTATCCGCTGGAGGTGCTCGATGCCGTGCGTGCCGCCTGGGGGGCGGAAAAACCCTTATCCGTGCGTATTTCGGCGGTGGACTGGCTGCCCCCCGGCCAGGGGCTTGAGGAAGACGAGGCCGTGGAAGTGGCGCGCATGCTCAAGGAACATGGCGCGGATCTGATCGATGTCTCCAGCGGTCAGACAACGCCGGAGGCCGAACCGGTTTACGGGCGCATGTATCAGGTGCCCTTCGCCGATGCCATCAGGCAGGAAGCCGGTATCGCCACCATGGCGGTCGGCAACATCACCAGCGCCGATCAGGTCAGCACCATCATTGCGGCCGGGCGGGCCGATCTGGCGGCGCTGGCGCGGCCGCATCTGGCCGATCCCTATTTCACCCTGCATGAGGCGGTCAATCTGAACCGGCCCGATATTCCGTGGCCGAAACAATATCAGGCGGGTGCGGAACAGGCGTTTCTGCTGGCGGAACGCGCCCGGGCCGAACAGCAATAAAGAGGATACCGCCTTATCTTCTGGGGAGGGGAGGAAGAACGGCCGTCCGTCAAGAAAAACCCCGGCCGGGGCCGGGGTCGTTACGGGCTGTTCACGGGGCGGTTTATCGGTCCTCTTCCGCCTTTGCCGTCTTGTCGGCGGATTCTGCGGATTTCTCAGCGGTATCGTCCGCCGCTGCGGGGGTCTGTCCGTCCGCGTCTTCCGGCAGGGCGCGCAGCAGAAATTCCGACTGGCGCCGTGCGAAGGCAGCCGGATCGGGCAGGGGTTCGCCTTCGATGACCCGGGCCTGATCCAGCAGCAGATGCGCCGCATCCTCGATCAGCTTGCGCGCGGCCTTGTCCTTTGCCTTTGCCGCCAGATTGCGGATCAGCGGATGATCGGGATTGATTTCCAGAATCCGCTTGTTCAGGGCTTCGAGCTGGTTCTGCTGTTTCAGCAGCCGCTCCAGATGCATGTCCAGCCCCGTATCGCCGGCAACGAGACAGACGGCGCTGCTCGTCAGGCGTGCCGATGAACGCACGTCGCTGACCTCATCGCCGAGGGCCTGCTTGAAAATGGCGGTGAGCACGGCGATGTCGCCCTTGGCTGCGTTCTCCTTCTTTTCATCGCCCTTGTCGTCCTTGGCGGCGATATCGTCGAGATCCGCCTGCCCGCGGGTGACGGAACGCAGGGGCAGCCCCTCGTATTCATCGCTCATCTGCGGCCAGAAATCGTCGATCGGGTCGGTCAGCAGCAGCACGTCGATGCCGCGGGCGAGATAGCCTTCGAGCTGCGGGCTCTGGCGCAGGGCCTCGCTATCCTCGCCGGTGATGTAGTAAATGGCCTTCTGCCCTTCGACCATGGCGTTGCGATAGTCTTCGAGGCTGATCAGCCCATCGCTTTTCGCGCTTCTGAAACGGGCCAGTTTCAGCAGCTTTTCGCGGTTGCCCGGATCCTCATACAGCCCTTCCTTGAGCACGGCGCCGAAATTGTTCCAGAAGGTTTCATAGGCCTCCTTGTCCTTGGCGGCGCGGCGTTCCAGCTCCTTGATCACCCGTTTGGTGATGGCATTGCGGATATGACCGATCAGCGGGTTGTTCTGCAGCAGTTCGCGGCTGACGTTCAGCGGCAGATCCTCCGTATCGACCACGCCGCGCAGGAAGCGCAGATAGGGCGGAACCAGATCCTCGCAATCCTCGGTGATGAAGACCCGCTTCACATACAGCTTGACGCCGTGCTTGCGTTCCGGGCGGAACAGATCGAAAGGCTTCTGCCCCGGAATGTACAGCAGCAGGGTATAGTCCACCTTGCCTTCGACATGGGTATGCAGCCAGCCCCAGGGCTCGTCGAAGGCGTGGGCGATATGGTGATAGAATTCCTTGTATTGCTCTTCGCTGATGTCCTGTTTGGCTCGTGTCCACAGGGCCGAGGCCTGGTTGACGGTTTCGCCCTCCTCTTCCGGTGTTGCCTTCAGGCGGATCGGGATGGCGATATGATCCGAATAGGTCTTGATGATCTGTCTGATGCGCTCGGCTTCGAGGAATTCATCGGCATCCTTGCGGATGTGCAGAATGACATCGGTGCCGGGGCCGGGGCGCTCGCCCTCGGCGATTTCATAGCTGCCGGTCCCCTCCGATTCCCAGTGCCAGGCATTGCCTTCGCCGGCTTTGCGGCTAAGCACTTCCACCTTTTCGGCGACCATGAAACTGGCGTAAAAGCCAACGCCGAACTGTCCGATCAGCGATACCCCGCCATCCTCGGCCTTTTCCATCTGTTCGAGAAAGGCACCGGTTCCCGAATGGGCGATGGTCCCGAGATTTTCGATCAGGTCATCGCGGTTCATGCCGATGCCGTTATCGCTGACGGTCAGGGTGCGCCTGTCCTTGTCGATGGTGACGGTGATGGCGAATTCGCCATTGCCTTCGGTCAGTTCGGGGCGGGTCAGGGCCGCATAGCGCAGCTTGTCGCAGGCATCGCTGGCATTGGAAATCAGCTCCCGCAGAAAGACTTCGCGGTCGCTGTAAAGCGAATGGGTGACGATATGCAGAAGCTTGCTGACTTCTGCCTGGAAATCGAGCTTCTCGGCGCTCATTGCTACGCTTCTCCTGTTCTGCCGTCATATGCCGCGGCACGGCGGACGACCGCGGCTCTTTCCTGAAACTGCAACGCTGCCCCATAGATGGGATGCCGGGTTGCGGCCATCAAGAGGGGGCGGTTACAGGGCGATGACCGGTCGTGCAGAGGCACCCGCCGGCTGCCCGCGGCGCAGCAGCAGGCGGTGATTGGCCGGATCGGCGGCAGCGGCGATATCCTCTGCCGGATTGCCCTCGACGATCAGCAGATCGGCGATGGCGCCGGCTTCGATCCGTCCGTGATCCTCCAGGCGCAACAGATCGGCGGCGGTGCTGGTGGCGGCGATCAGGGCATCCAGCGGGCGCATGCCCGCCTCGACCATCAGGGCCAGTTCCTGCGGATTTTCGCCATGCTGATTGAAGGGCGTGCCGGCATCGGTGCCCATGGCGATGCGTCCGCCTGCCTGATAAAACATGGCGAAGGCCCTGATGTGGCGCTCATAGACCCGCTCGCTCTTTTCGATGATGAAGGCGGGAATGCCGTTGTCGCGGTTCTTCAGAATATTGGCCACGGCGGAAAGGGTCGGTACCAGGAAGGTGCCGCGTTCCAGCATCTCGCGGAGGCATTCATCGTTCATGAAGATGCCGTGTTCGATCGAGGTGACACCGGCGCGCACGGCATTCAGAATGCCTTCGGCGCCCTGGGCGTGCGAGGCGGTGGTGCGGTGGAAGCGTTCGGCCTCGGCCACGCCTGCGGCCAGTTCCGCCTCGGTATAATGGGCGTCTTCGGGGTTGACGCCCGGGGTCATGACGCCGCCGGTCGCCATCAGCTTGATCACATCGGCGCGCTTGTGGATATTGGCCCGCACCGCCCTGATCACCTCATCGCGTCCGTCGGCGATGATGCCGGAGCGGTTGCCATGCCCGCCGGTCATGCAGATCATCCGCCCGCAGGCCCGCATTTCCGGCCCCTGAAACGTTCCGGCGTTGAGGGCATCGCGCACATCGATATCGACGTAATTATGCCCGCCGCAATCGCGGATGGCGACGATGCCCGCCTTCAGGGTTTTCTGTGCCCTTTCCAGCGCTTTCAGGGCCAGGGCCGCATCGGAAAGCTTGCCCTGGGCGGTGCCCGGATCGGCCTCGGCCCCCAGCGTCAGATGGACATGACAGTCGATCATGCCGGGCATCAGCGTCAGGTCGTCTCCTGCGGCATCGAGCACGGTGCCGGCAAAGCCTTCGAAGCTGGCAGGCACGTCGATGGCGGCGATGCGCCCGTCTTCGATCAGGACGGCGCGCGGCGCCTCGATCATGTCGTGGCCGTCGAAAATGCGCATGCCGGAAATCAGGATCTGCACGTTGTTGCCTCCATTCATGACTGACGACGGAAAACCGGGGCATCGCGCCCCAATCCGCCATAAAGGGCGCCGACGCGTCCGAACCATGCCCCTTCGGGGGTGGCAGGATCGAGGCGCACGCGCTCGGAAATGCAATGGGCCCACTGAAAGGCGGAATAAACGATGTAATCGGCATAAAGCGGTGCCTTGCCGCCAATGAACGGCGCTTCTTTCAGCCGGGCGCGCAGAGGGGCTAGGATTGCCGGCAGTTGCGCCAGGGATTCGGGGGCGCGGGCGGCGATTTCCTCCAGCGGCGCGCCAAGGCGGGCCTCGCGGCTTGTACGGAAATAGGCGCGGTTTTCCTCATCCAGCGCCGCTTCGATATCGAGAATGATTGCCGGCAGGATCAGCGGATGAACGCTTCGTTCCGTCCAGTGCTTGTAGAAACGGGTCAGTTCCCTGCCTGCAGTGTCGCCGAACAGGGCGGGAGCCTGCGGTTTTGCCGCTTCGAAGGCATCGGCGATGGCATCGGAATTGTCATAAACCCGTCCGTTCCAGACCATGAGGGGCGCCGTGCCGGCATTGGCGCCCTCCGCATCCAGGCGGGATTTTTCGATAAAACGCCAGGGAACATATTCTGCCCCGATGCCCTTATGCGCCGCCGCCAGCTTCACCCGCCAGCAATAGGGCGAGAAGCGCACGGCCGCATCCGCGCCCGCCAGATCGTATATTTTTGCCGTCATCTCCGCCCCCGTGAGCCCCATGAATGGTTCCGGCCAATCTGTCCGAGTATGGACGTTCTGAAAAGCATTTTTTGCATCGAAACGATGCCGGGGGCTGCGGCGGAAGCTGTGACTGGATAAGCTGGGTAAAAAAATAGACCCGGCAACAATGGTGGGGGGGGACGGCGGAGGGGTCGCCTTTCCATTGCTGCCGGGCCTGGCCACGGATAGATATCTAGGGGTGCTTTCCGGCAACAGCGAGGTCATATTAGGGCCATATTGTGGCGGCGGCATTTTATTTGTTGGTGCACAAATATCATGTATCCTGCATCGGGGAGAAGGGATGAGCGTATTTCTGTTCAAAAGGCTGCTGACCTTTCTGGTGACGTTGCTGGCGGCATCGATGCTGACCTTCGCGGCGCTGGAGTTGCTGCCCGGCGATCCGGCGCTGGTCATTCTGGGGATCGATGCCTCCCCCGATGCGGTGGCGGCGCTCAGCCGCGAAATGGGTTTCGATCAGCCGGCCTGGCTGCGTTACGCCCGCTGGATCGGCGGGTTGCTGCAGGGGGAATTCGCCGACAGCTACACCTATAAGGTCCCGGTGTGGGAGCTTATTCGCGACCGTCTGATCATCACCGTGCCGCTGGCGGTTTTCGCCATGGTACTGACGACGATTTTCGCCTTCCTGCTGGGTATCTATGCCGCCTCCCGGCACAACCGCCCGGGGGATGTGCTGGTGATGGGCTTCAGCCAGCTGGGCATCGCCGTTCCCAATTTCTGGCTGGCGATCCTGCTGATCGTGCTGTTTGCCGTCAAGCTCGGCTGGTTCAAGTCCGGCGGTTTTCCGGGCTGGGATGCCGGTTTCTGGGAAGCGCTGAAGGCCTTGCTGCTGCCGGCGATCGCCCTGGCGACGGTGCAGGGGGCCATTCTCGCCCGTTTCACCCGATCCTCGCTGCTGGAGGTGATGCGCGAGGATTTCGTCCGCACCGCCCGGGCCAAGGGGCTGAGCCGCCGGGCGGTCTTGTGGCGGCATGTATTGCGCAATGCGCTGATTCCGGTGGTGACGATCATGGGGTTGCAGTTTGCTTCGCTGCTGGCGGGGACCATCGTCGTCGAGAACGTTTTCGCCATTCCGGGGCTGGGGCGGCTGATCTTCCAGTCCATCGGCAACCGCGACATCGTCGTTGTCCGCGATGTGGTGCTGATGCTGGCGGCGCTGGTGGTGGCGATCAATTTTCTGGTCGATCTGCTTTATGCGGTGATCGACCCGCGGCTGAAGGCGCATGACATATGAGCATGCAGCAAGCGCAGCCGGCTTCATTGCTCTCGCGCCTGACGCGCGGCAACGGCTTTTGGGCGAGGGCGCTGCGTCACCGCAGTTTTCTCGCCGGCGGGTTTCTGAGCCTGCTGCTGGTGCTGATGGCGGTGGTTTCCGCCTTCTGGACCCCGTACGATCCGACAAAGATGAACTTCCGTCTGCGCTTTGCCCCGCCCAGCGCCGAACACTGGCTGGGCACCGATCATTTCGGCCGCGATCTGTTTTCGATCATTCTGACCGGCGCGCAGAATTCCATCCTGGTGGGGGTGGTGTCGGTGGCCATCGGCCTGAGCTTTGGCGTGGCGCTGGGGCTGCTGGCCTCGGCCCGGCGCGGCATGACCGAAGAGCTGGTGATGCGTTTCAGCGATTTCGCCTTCGCATTTCCGGCGATATTGCTGGCGGTGATGTTCGTCGCCGCCCTCGGGCCGGGATCGGCCAATGCCATTCTGGCCATCGGCGTTTACAACATTCCGGTATTCGCCCGTCTTTCCCGCGGTGCCGCCAATGCGGTGTGGACGCGCGAATACATCCTTGCCGCCCGGACCGCCGGCAAGGGCCGGTTGCGGATCACCATCGAACATGTGCTGCCCAACATTCTGCCGGTGATCATCGTTCAGGCAACGATACAGTTCGCCCTGGCCATTCTTGCGGAGGCGGCGTTGTCCTATCTCGGCCTCGGTGCCCAGCCGCCGGCGCCTTCCTGGGGGCGGATGCTGTCGGAGGCGCAGACCCTGATCTACAAGGATCCGATGCTGGCGGTCTATCCCGGTCTTGCGATCGCGCTGTCGGTATTGGGTCTCAACCTGCTGGGCGACGGGCTGCGCGATATCATCGATCCGCGTCTGTCGCGCAGGAGGTGATCATGGAAACCGTGCTCGAAGCCGACCGGCTGACCGTGACCCTGCAGACTGCCGCCGGGCCGGCGCGGGCGGTGCGCGATCTGTCTTTCTCGCTGCAGCGGGGGCGTTGCCTCGGCATTGTCGGCGAATCGGGCTGCGGCAAGTCGATGACGGCCCTGGCGATCATGGGCCTGTTGCCCGAGGGCGCGCATACTGCCGGGCGGGTGCTGCTGCACGGGGAGGATCTGCTTGCCCTGGACGATGCGCGGATGTGCGCGATCCGCGGCGACCGCATCGCCATGATCTTTCAGGAGCCGATGACCTCGCTCAACCCGCTGCACCGGATCGGCGATCAGGTGGGGGAAGCGCTGCGCCTGCACAAACGGATGGGAAGGCGGGAAGCATGGGAGAAGGCGCTTTTCCTGCTGGAGCGGGTCGGCATTCCCGATCCGCACCGGCGCATCGGCCAGTATCCGCACCAGCTTTCCGGCGGTCAGCGCCAGCGGGTGATGATCGCCATGGCCCTGGCCAACGAACCGGATGTCCTGATCGCCGACGAGCCGACCACGGCGCTGGATGTGACCATCCAGCGCCAGATTCTCGACCTTATTCAGGATCTGGCAGCGGAAACCGGCATGGGGCTGATCCTGATCTCCCACGATCTGGGGGTGATCGCGGAAAACGCCGATGACGTGCTGGTGATGTATGGCGGCATGGTGGTGGAACAGGGTTCCTCCGAGGCGATTTTCCGCCGGTTCGCCCATCCTTATGCCCAGGGGTTGTTTGCCGCCATCCCGAAGCTGGGGGCGGGGCGGGATACCCGGCTGAGGACGATACCGGGCACGGTGCCCGATATCGCCGACCTGCCGCCGGGCTGCCCGTTCCAGAACCGCTGTCCGCGGGCCGAAGCGGTCTGTGCCGTGACCGTGCCGCCGATGGAACGGGTCGGCGAAGGCCATCGGGCCGCCTGTCTGTTCCTCGACAAGGCGGAGGCGGGCGCATGAGCGGGCAGGGATACGCGCGGGAGAATGTCGCCATGTCGGACAGGGCCATGACGGACAAGGATGTCCTGGCGGTATACGATCTGCACAAACATTATCCGCTGCCGCGCGAATCCCTGTTTCGCGAAGCCGGGCGGGTCTATGCGCTGAACGGGGTCGATCTGCGTCTGGGGGCGGCCGGCAGTTTGGGCATCGTCGGCGAATCGGGCTGCGGCAAGTCGACGCTGGCCCGCCTCGTCATGGGGCTGGAGGTGCCGACGGCGGGGCGGGTGGAAATACTGGGCAGGGACATCGCCGCCATGCAGGGCGCGGAACTCCGCCATCACCGCCGGCATTTTCAGATGGTCTTTCAGGATCCGTTCGGATCGCTTGACCCGCGCCAGAAGGTCGGGCGCATCGTTGCCGAACCCCTGCATGTTCTCGGCGGGAGCGACGCGGCGCAAAGGGCGGAGATGGTCGCGGCGGTGCTGGAGCAGGTGGGCCTGCGCGCCAGCGATCGCGACCGCTATCCCCATGAATTTTCCGGCGGTCAGCGCCAGCGCATCGCCGTGGCCCGGGCGCTGATCACCCGCCCGGCCCTGATCGTCGCCGATGAAGCGGTTTCGGCGCTGGACGTTTCGGTGCAGGCGCAGGTGCTGAACCTGCTGCGCGACCTGCAGGAAGAACACGGTATCGCCTATTTGTTCATTTCCCACGATCTGGGGGTGGTCGATTACCTGTGCGAGGAGGTGGCGGTGATGTATCTGGGGCGTATCGTCGAACGCGCCCCGGCAAAGGCCCTGTTCGCCGCGCCGCTGCATCCCTATACCCGGGCATTGCTGGAGGCGGTGCCGCGCCCCGAACCCGGACGGCGGGCACGAATGGTGCTCGGCGGATCGGTTCCGGCCCAGACCGGAAGGGGGCGCGGCTGCGTCTTCGCCGGCCGCTGCCCGCGCGCCGCCGCCCGCTGCCGCGGGGAAGAGCCGCCTCTGATCGGCCATGGCGACGGCCATTTCGCCGCCTGTCATTTTCCCGGCGATTTCAGCGGCTGAACGGCTGCCGCTTTCAGGCTGTTCGCGCCGTCGTGTTTTTGTCATACTGAAGGAAAGCGGCAAGGCGATCCGTGCCGCTTCAGGGTGTGAAAGACGGCGGAGGGCGAATGGGCGAGATTCTCAGCCTCGATGAAAACGCAAGCGCCTTCCGCCCGGCCGCGGCATCCGCCGGGCCGGGCGGGGGGGAAGGATCGTCGGGGCGTCATCGCCAGCGTCCCTTTTTCGACCGGCGGGAACTTTCCCTGATCATGAACGTCTACGGTCTGATGGTGGCGCGCGGCGAATGGCGTGATTACGCCATCGCCCAGGGGCGGGAACGCTGCCGTTTCGATGTGTTTCGCAAATCCTCCGACGTGGCCCTGTTTTCCGTCGTCAAGCAGCCGTCGCTGGCGCGGCGACAGGGGATGTATGCGGTGATCGGCGCTTCGGGCCGGATTCTGAAACGCGGTCACGATCTGGCGCAGGTCCTGCGCGTTTTCGACAAGGCGAGGCTGAAACCGGTCGATTAGGATCAGGCCCTGGCCAGGCGGTCTTAGGTCAGGTTTTTTCGGTCAGGCTTTCCTTCAGGGCATCGGCGGCGCGGGCGGCTTTTTCTTCGCTGGCCCGGGCGGCGCGGTCCTGTCCGTCCAGACGCTGGGCGCGGGCCAGCAGCCGCCAGCCCCAGGGGACGGCGGGGCGGGTTTCGGCCCGTTCCCGCAGGGTGGCGATCACCATGTCCGGGCGGTTGGCGGCCAGGGCGCAGTCGATCCATTCCTGAACGAAGAGATCGCGCTGGGCATGGCTGCCGCCGATGGCCTGGAAATCGCCGATGACCGCATTCATCGTATCCGCGGCCCCGGCGGGGTCGCGCCGGCGGCGCTGCATGGCGCGGGCGAAGGGTATGCAGACCTCCCGCCAGGGCGGATCGTCGTGCTGTGTTTCCATGCCCGCGATGAAGCCCGCTGCGGCGACATCGTCATTGGTGCGCAGCAGGGCCTTCAGATAGTGCAGGTCGAGAAACGGCAGATCGTGCACCAGATCGCGTTTGCCGATATGCTCCGCGACATCCTGCCAGCGCCTTCCCGTGTCGATGCCGCGCAGTTCCAGCCGCCACAGCAGGGAAACCGCCCCGGCCTGATCCTGGCTGTAGCTTTTATCCACGCCCCAGATGCGTGTGTCGAACAGCTTCAGCACCGCATCCGCCTGTCCGGCATCGAGCAGAAACAGCCCCAGATGCCACCAGTTGTGGGTGTACATGAAGGAGTTGCACCGCTCCCAATAACCGGTATTTTCCTGCATCCATGCGATGCCTTCGCCCACCTGGCCCCGGGTTTCCAGCACATGTGCCACGGCATGATGGGCCCAGGCTTCCCCGGGGTTGAGGGCGACGGCCTGTCGGGCATGGGCCTCGGCCTCGCTCAGGCGGTGATTCTGTTCCAGGGCGAAGGCCATCATGCCCAGGGCATGGGCGCAGTCCGGGCGGGCGGCCAGCGCCGCCTTGCCCAGGCGCAGCATGCCTTCATCGTTGCCCAGATTGAAATAATGGGTCTGGCCCAGCTTGATGCTGAAGATATCGCCGGGATATTCCGCCGCCAGTTTCTCGTGCCGGGCCGTCGCCGTGATCATGTCGCCGCGCCGCCAGGCATCGGTTGCCTCGAACAGCAGGATTTCCCGTTTGGTGGCCCCGCCCAGGGCCTGGCGGGCCCGGTCGAGATAGCGGCGTGCCAGATCGCGCCCTTCGGCGTTTTCCATGAACAGGCCGAGAATGGCGGCATGGGTCTGGACGGCGGGGCAGGCGGGATCGTCATCCGCCGCCGCGAAGATAACGGCGAAATCGGTGCCGTAGGACAGAAAGCTGTTGGTGAAGCGATCCAGCGCGGCGATGGTTGCGGGCCGATCCGTCGCCACCTCGTTGCCCCAGCGGTCCGTCAGCATGTGTCCCCTCCGATGATTTTCGCCGATCGCATCATGAAAAAGGCGGGGCGTCAACCGCCCCGCCTCATCCGTTCCGGTTTGTCCCCTGCCGTCAGCCGGCCAGGTTGCGCAGCACGTATTGCAGGATGCCGCCGTTGCGGTAGTAATCGACCTCCTCGGCGGTATCGATACGGCAGAGCAACGGCACATCGAAGCTTTCGCCATTGGCGCGGGTGACGGTCATGGTTACGCTCATGCGCGGGGTGATGCCCCCGGCGATGCCGGAAATGGCATAGGTTTCCGTTCCGTCCAGCCCCAGGCTCTTGCGGGTGTCGCCATTGGTGAATTCCAGCGGCAGAACGCCCATGCCAACCAGGTTGGAACGGTGGATGCGCTCGAAGCTTTCGACCACCACGGCCTTCACGCCCAGCAGGCGGGTGCCCTTCGCCGCCCAGTCGCGCGAGGAGCCGGTGCCGTATTCCTTGCCGGCGATCACCACCAGCGGCGTGCCTTCCTGCTGGTAGCGCATGGCGGCATCGTATATCGACATTTGCTCGCCGCTGGGCACATGCACGGTGTAGCCGCCCTCGACGCCGGGGACCATTTCGTTGCGGATGCGGATATTGGCGAAGGTGCCGCGCATCATCACTTCATGATTGCCGCGCCGGGAACCGTAGGAGTTGAATTCGGATTCCGGCACGCCATGGGCGCGCAGATAATCGGCGGCGGGGCTGTTCTTGGCGATGGCCCCGGCCGGGGAGATATGGTCCGTGGTGATCGAATCGCCCAGCACGGCCAGGGCGCGGGCCCCGGCAATATCCTCCGGTTCCCTGATGCCTTCGCCGAGATCCTCGAAGAAGGGAGGATTGCGCACATAGGTGGAATCCTCGTCCCACTCATAGGTCTGGCCGGATGAGGTTTCGATCGCCTGCCAGCCCGCATCGCCGGCAAAGACGTCGCGATAGCGCTTTTCGAACATCTCGGCGGTGACGAACTGCCCGACCACATCGCGGATTTCCTGATTGCTCGGCCAGATATCCCTGAGATAGACGGGATTGCCCGCCGCATCCTCGCCCAGCGGATCCTCCAGCAGATTGACCTTGAGCGATCCGGCGATGGCATAGGCGACGACCAGCATGGGCGAGGCCAGGTAATTGGCCTTCACATGCGGATTGACGCGCCCTTCGAAGTTGCGGTTGCCCGAAAGAACCGAACAGGCAACGAGATCGTTTTCCTGAATGGCTTCGGCGATGGGTTCGGGCAGGGGGCCCGAATTGCCGATGCAGGTGGTGCAGCCATAACCGACCAGATTGAAGCCCAGGGCATCGAGATCCTTCTGCAGCCCGGCCTTCTCCAGATATTCGCTGACGACCTGCGATCCCGGCGCCAGGGAGGTCTTGACCCAGGGCTTGACCTTCAGGCCGCGTTCCACCGCCTTGCGGGCGACCAGGCCGGCGCCGAGCATGACGTTCGGATTGGAGGTGTTGGTGCAGCTGGTGATCGCGGCGATGACGACATCGCCGTTGCCGAGGGTGAAATCCTCGCCCCTGACGGCAACGCGCTCATCCGCTGCCGGATCCTTGGCGAAGACGTCCTTTTCATCGCGGGCGAAGGTGGGCGCGGCGGCGGAAAGCAGGATGCGGTCCTGCGGGCGTTTCGGCCCGGCAATGCTGGATTCGACCGTGGAGATATCGAGCTCCAGCGTGTCGGTGAAGACCGGATCCGGGGTATCGGCATCGCGCCACATGCCCTGGGCCCTGGCATAGGCCTCGACCAGGGCGATCTGCTCTTCGGAGCGGTTGGAGATACGCAGATAACTGATCGTTTCCCGATCGATGGGGAAGAAGCCGCAGGTGGCGCCGTATTCAGGGGCCATATTGGCGACGGTGGCCCGGTCGGTCAGGCTGAGATGATCGAGGGCGGGACCGTAGAATTCGACGAACTTGCCCACCACGCCCTTCTTGCGCAGCATTTCGGTAACGGTCAGCACCAGATCGGTTGCCGTCGTCCCTTCGCGCAGGCGGCCGGTCAGCTTGAAGCCGACGACTTCGGGCAGCAGCATCGAAATTGGCTGGCCGAGCATGGCTGCCTCGGCCTCGATGCCGCCGACGCCCCAGCCCAGCACCGCCAGGCCGTTGACCATGGTGGTATGGCTGTCGGTGCCGACCAGCGTGTCGGGATAGGCGATGGCGGTGCCGTTTTCCTCGCGGCTCCAGACGACGCGGGCGAGATATTCGACGTTTACCTGATGGCAGATGCCGGTTCCGGGGGGCACGACACGGAAATTGTCGAAGGCCTGCTGACCCCAGCGCAGAAAGGCATAGCGTTCGCCGTTGCGCTTGTATTCCAGTTCGACGTTCTGACGGAAGGCATCGGGGGTGCCGAATTTATCGACCATGACCGAATGGTCGATGACCAGATCGACGGGGGCCAGCGGGTTGATCTTTTCCGGATCGCCGCCGATATCGGCGAGCGCGCCGCGCATCGCCGCCAGATCGACCACGGCGGGAACGCCGGTGAAGTCCTGCATCAGCACCCGGGCCGGGCGATAGGCGATTTCGCGCTTGTTGGCACGGCTGTTCAGCCATTCGCCGACGGCTTCGATATCGGCGGTGGTGACGGTCTTGCCGTCTTCGTGACGCAGCAGGTTTTCCAGCAATACCTTCATCGAGAAGGGCAGCCTGCCGAAATCGGCGCCGGTGGCGCGGCTTGCGGCATCGAGGCTGAAATAATCGAAGGTTTTTCCGCCAGCGGTAAGGGAGGATCGGGTTTTAAGCGTGTCCAGGCCCACGGTTGTCTCCTTGTTGTGATCGCGGTGTTGTGATCGTGGTGCATCGATCATCACGCCAGGCGGATGATCGCGATGAATCCCGGCGCCGCGACGGCCAGCGCCTTGACCCCGTAACGGACGGGGGCGCGCCCGATGGAAGGCGCCCCCTGGCGGGGTGGCCGGTACTGTCGGTCTGGCGACTTTCACGTATGGCGGTGTTTTGCCGCAAATAAGGCCGTTTGCCAAGGAATTTCCCCATGTCCTGAAGGCATTGCGTGCAGAGTGCGGCGGAACAGCGCAGGGAACTGTGTGCTGCTTGACGCTATAAGTCTGGTTGATTATTGAAGTTTCCGTGCAGTGAAAAGCATGAGCCGGACATAAAAACAATATTCGGCGGCTATGGGAGGTAAGATTCTTTCGGGCGGGTTGCGATGCCACCGGATCGGCCGATCGGTGACGCATCAGAAGGCCGGACGCTCCGCCATTGAGAATGGACGCCTGGGGCAAATGAATGCCTGGGGCGAACGGAGGTCAGGTCCTGTTCCGATCCTTTTGCTTACCGCTGATTTTTGAGGCTATGTCCGTGCGGGTCATGGGCCGGGCTTTCCGGCATGGTGCTTCCGGGCACGGAAACGGTTTAACTGATTGTAATGGGGACCGACTGAATGTCAGACGTGCAGGCGGCAATCGAACGGTACGATACCTTTCCCAAGATCTTGCTCCGCAATGCCGAAACGATGGGCGAGAAGACAGCCTATCGCGAGAAGGATCTGGGGATCTGGCAGTCCTGGACATGGGCCGAAACGGCTGACAATGTCAGGGCCCTGGCCTGCGGGCTGGCGGCGATGGGGCTGAAGCGCGGCGACAAGATCGGCATTGTCGGCAGCAACCGGCCCCGGCTGTATTGGGTGTTTGCGGCAGCGCAGTCGCTTGGCGCCGTGCCGGTGCCGGCCTATCAGGATGCCGTGGCCGAGGAGGTCGCCTATGTCCTGAATCACGCCGATGCCCGCATGGTGGTCTGCGAGGATCAGGAGCAGGTCGATAAGGTCCTTTCGGTCATGGAGGAGCTGCCGGCGCTGGAAGCCATCCTCTACGAGGACGACCGGGGCATGCGCCATTACGATCAGGAGTATCTGCATTATTACGACACGGTGCAGGAAAAGGGCCGTGCCTTCGATCGCGACAACCCGGATTTCTTCCTCAAGGAGGTCGCCGCCGGCAAGGGCGAGGATGTGGCCGTGATGGTTTACACCTCCGGCACGACCGGCCGTCCGAAGGGGGTGATGCACAGCCACAGGGCGCTGATCGAATCCGCGCGCCTGGCGGCGGAATTCGAGGGGCTGGATCCCTCCGATGAAGTGCTGTCCTATCTGCCGATGGCCTGGATCGGCGATCATTTCTTCTCCTATGCGCAGCACCTGATCATCGGCTACACGGTCAATTGCCCGGAAAGCGCCGATACGGTGACGGCCGATCTGAAGGATATCGGTCCGACCTATTATTTCGCGCCGCCTGCGGTGTTCGAATCGATCCTGACGCAGATTCACATCCGCATGGAGGATGCGGGCAAGTTCAAGCGCTGGCTGTTCGATACCTTCATGAAGGTGGCCGACCGGGTCGGCGTGGATATTCTCGAAGGGCGTCCGGTGCCGCTGAAGGACCGTCTGCTCTATGCATTGGGCGAGATTCTGGTTTACGGTCCGCTGAAGAACAATCTCGGCATGACGCGCATCCGCCGCATCTTCACCGGCGGCGCGGCCATGGGGCCCGATGTGTTCAAGTTCTTCCGCTCCATCGGCATCAATCTCAAGCAGCTCTACGGTCAGACCGAATGCTGTGCCTATGCCTGCATGCAGGCCAATGGCGATGTCTATGCCGATACCGTCGGTCCGGCGGCGCCGGGCTGCGAGGTGCTGATCGATTCCGAAACGGGCGAGGTGATGATCAAGAGCCCCGGTACCTTCGTCGGCTATTACAAGAACGAGAAGTCGACCAAGGAAACGGTCAATGACGAAGGCTGGATCCATACGGGCGATGCCGGAATCATTGCCGATAACGGCCATCTGAAGATCATCGACCGCGCCAAGGATGTGGGCCGGCTGCGCGACGGTTCGCTGTTCGCGCCGCAATACATCGAGAACAAGCTGAAATTCTTCTCCTATATCCGCGAGGCGGTCGCCCACGGTCACGACCGCGATTATGTGACGGCGTTCATCAACATCGACATCAATGCCGTCGGCAACTGGGCGGAGCGCAACGGCATCGGTTACTCCGGCTATACGGATCTGGCCACCCGCAAGGAAGTGTACGATCTGATTCAGGAGGCGATCGAGAGCGTCAACCGCGATCTGGCGGCGGATGCGGATCTGGCCGGTTCGCAGATCCGGCGCTTCCTGATCCTGCATAAGGAACTGGATGCCGATGACGGCGAGCTGACCCGCACCCGCAAGGTCCGCCGTGTCGTCATCAACGAGCGCTACGGCAATCTGATCGAGGCGCTCTATTCGGGGGCCGATCATGTTGCCGTGGAGGCGCAGGTCACCTTCGAGGACGGGCGCAGCGGCACCATCAAGGCCGATCTGAGCATCCGTGACGTCAAGACTTTCGAACCTCTTCGCAAGGCAAGTTAGAGGCGCAATAGCGAGCATGAGCCAGACAATGCGCGAATTCAACGAGACGCTGCTCAGCGTCGAAAACATCAGCCTGTCCTTCGGGGCGGTGAAGGCGCTGACCAATATCAGCTTCGAGATCAAGAAGGGCGAGGTTCTCGCCATTATCGGTCCGAACGGCGCGGGCAAGACGTCGATGCTGAACGTGATCAACGGTTTCTATCACCCGCAGGAAGGGGTCATCACCTTCCGGGGCGAGAAACGGCGGCAGATGAAGCCGTACGATGCGGCGCGCCAGGGCATTGCCCGGACGTTTCAGAACGTCGCCCTGTTCAAGGGCATGTCGACGCTGGACAACATCATGACCGGCCGCAATCTGAAGATGAAGAGCAATATCCTTTCGGCCGCTTTCTATCTGGGACCGGCCAAGCGCGAGGAGATCGAGCATCGCGCCGTGGTCGAGGAGATCATCGATTTCCTGGAAATTCAGGCCATCCGCAAGACGCCGGTCGGCCGCCTGCCCTACGGGCTGCAGAAACGGGTCGAACTGGGCCGGGCGCTGGCGGCGGAGCCGGATCTGCTGCTGCTGGACGAGCCGATGGCGGGCATGAATCTGGAAGAAAAGCAGGATATGTCCCGCTTCATTCTGGATGTGAACGACCAGTTCGGCACCACCATCGCCCTGATCGAACACGATATGGGCGTGGTGATGGATATTTCCGATCGCGTGGTGGTGCTGGATTACGGGCGCAAGCTGGCCGATGGCACGCCGGATGAAGTGAAGAACAATCAAGAAGTCATCGAAGCCTATCTGGGCGTCGGTCACTGAGCTGGGAGGCGACAGAACATGGCATTTTTCCTTGAAGTGCTGACGGGCGGCCTGCTGACGGGCGTGCTGTATTCGCTGGTGGCGCTGGGCTTCGTGCTGATTTTCAAGGCCTCGGGCGTGTTCAACTTCGCCCAGGGGGCGATGGTGCTGTTCGCGGCGCTGTTTTTCGTCGGTTTCATCGATCTGGGCGTACCGGTCGTTCTGTCGGCGATCCTGACGATTGCGGTGATGATTCTGCTTGCCTATCTGATCGAACGGCTGGTGCTGAGCCATCTGGTCAATCAGGAGGCGATCAGCCTGTTCATGGCGACGATCGGCATCAGCTATTTTCTCGACGGCTTCGGCCAGACCATCTGGGGCAGCGATATCCGTCGCCTCGATATCGGTCTGCCGCAGGATGCCTTCGTTTTCGGCGCTTCGGTGCTGGGCGACGATATTTTCGTCAATGAGCTCGATGTCGTTGCCGCCGTCGTCGCCGGCGCCCTGGTGGCGGTGCTGGCGGTCTTTTTCAGCAAAACCAAGATCGGCCGTGCCCTGCGTGCCGTGGCGGACGACCATCAGGCGGCCATGTCGGTGGGCATTCCCCTGCGCAGCATCTGGATGATCGTCTGGGCGGTGGCCGGCATCGTCGGCCTGGTCGCGGGTATCATGTGGGGTGCCAAGCTCGGCGTGCAGTTCAGCCTGTCGCTGGTGGCCCTGAAGGCGCTGCCGGTGCTCATTCTCGGCGGCTTCACCTCGGTTCCCGGCGCCATTGTCGGCGGTCTGATGATCGGTGCGGGCGAAAAACTGGCCGAAGTCTATCTCGGTCCCGTCATCGGCGGCGCCATCGAAGACTGGTTCGCCTATATGCTTGCCATGATTTTCCTGCTGTTCCGGCCCCAGGGGCTGTTCGGCGAAAAGATTATCGAGAGGATCTAATCCATGCTTTATCGCGAAGCTGGTCAGTTCAAGACCTCCTATGCGGCCGACCAGGCGATCTTTCCGCTGGCTCAGGACCGTATCGGCATGGCGATCATTCTGGCCGTGGCCTTCATCGCCATTCCTGCGGTAGCCAACGAATACTGGCTGCAGACGATCATGATTCCGTTCCTGATCCTTTCCCTGGCGGCGCTGGGGCTGAACGTGCTGACGGGATATGCGGGGCAATTGTCGCTCGGCACCGGCGGGTTCATGGCGGTGGGGGCCTTTGCCGCCTACAAGTTCGCCACCGCCTTTCCCGAAATGAACATCATTGTCGTGTTCCTCATTTCCGGGCTGATCTCGGCGGCGGTCGGGATCGTCTTCGGGGTGCCCTCGCTGCGCATCAAGGGCTTCTATCTTGCCGTGGCGACACTGGCGGCCCAGTTTTTCCTGCTGTGGCTGCTGGTCAAATATCCCTGGTTCTACAATTACGACCCCTCGGGCGTGATTTCGGCGCCGCCGATCGATATTTTCGGCTTCGCCATCGATACGGCGGTCTCGAAATACATGCTGACGCTGATCATCGTCTCGGTGCTGGCTCTGGCGACGAAAAATCTGGTGCGCTCGCATATCGGCCGCGGCTGGATGGCGATCCGCGATATGGACATCGCCGCCGAAATCATCGGCTTCAGGCCGCTGACGACCAAGCTTTCGGCCTTTGCTGTATCCTCGTTCCTGGTCGGGGTTGCCGGGGCCATGTATGCCTTTCTCTATCTGGGGTCGGTCGAGGCGGCGGCCTTCGATATTACCACCTCGTTCAACATTCTGTTCATGGTCATCGTCGGCGGGCTGGGCAGCGTGCTGGGCTCGTTCATCGGCGCGGCCTTTATCCTGACCCTGCCGATCTTTCTCGACAATTTTCCGCGCATGCTCGGTTTCGAGATATCGGTTGAAACGGTCACCCATCTGCAGTTCATGATTTTCGGCGCCCTGATCATCTTTTTCCTGATCGTCGAACCGCATGGGCTGGCGCGTCTGTGGACAATTACAAAAGAGAAGCTGCGCGCCTGGCCGTTTCCTTATTGAGGGTTCGGGTAATATCTGGTGTTGGAGCCAACAGTTCACAGTGCTAAAGTTTCAAGAGTTACGGTTTCCACATGCCGGGTGGATATAGGTACCGGCAACTCACATGCAGGGAGGAAGAAAGCATGAGTTTTAAAAAACTGGCATTGGCATTGACCGGAGCTGCACTTCTGGCGGCGCCGGCGGTGTCCTCGGCGGTCGCGGCGGAGAATGAGCAGTTCATTCCCAGCCTCGTCTACCGTACGGGCCCCTATTCGCCGAACGGCACGCCCGTGGCCAACGGTTTTGCCGATTACTTCAATATGCTCAATGCCCGCGATGGCGGCATCAACGGTGTCAAGCTGGTGGTCGAGGAATGCGAAACCGGCTACAACACCGCCAAGGGCGTTGAATGTTACGAACGCCTGAAGGGCAAGGGCCCGACGGGCGCGACGGCCTTCAACCCAATGAGCACGGGCATCACCTATGCCCTGATCGAAAAGGCGACCGCGGACAAGATTCCGATCATCAGCATGGGCTACGGCCGTACCGCCGCCGGTGACGGCCGGGTCTTCCCCTATGTCTTCCCGCTGGTGACCACCTATTGGGACGATGCGACCGCGATCATCAAGTACATCGCCGGTCAGGAAGGCGGCTATGACAAGCTGAAGGGCAAGAAGATCGCCCTGGTCTTCCACAACTCCGCCTATGGTAAGGAGCCGATTCCGATTCTGAAGAAGATGGCCGCCAAATACGGCTATAAGTTTTCGGAATTCCCGGTGCAGCATCCGGGTCTGGAGCAGAAGGCGACCTGGCTGCAGATCGGCCGCCGCCTGAAGCCCGACTGGGTCATTCTCTGGGGGTGGGGCGTCATGAACTCCACCGCCATCAAGGAGGCAGCCGCCGTGCGTTTCCCGCGTGACAGGATGGTCGGCGTGTGGTGGTCCGGCGCCGAGCAGGACGTGCTGCCCGCGGGCAAGGGGGCGACCGGCTATACCGCCAGTACCTTCCATGGTGCCGGTGCCGATTACGCCTTCCTGAAGGACATCAAGAAATATGTCTATGATGCCGGTAACGGCAAGGGCAAGAAGGAAAATGTCGGCCAGGTGCTGTACAACCGCGGTGCCCTGAACGCCATGCTGGAAGCCGAAGCGATCCGCACGGCCCAGGAGAAGTTCGGCAAGCGCCCGCTCACCGGCGAGGAAGTGCAGTGGGGCCTTGAAAACCTGAACCTGACCGCCGAGCGGATCAAGGAAATCGGTTTCGAGGGCTTCATTGCGCCGCTGAAGATTTCCTGCAGGGACCATGTCGGTGGCGGCAAGATCCGCATCCAGAAATGGGACGGCAAGAAGTGGGTCTGGGCCTCTGAATGGCTGGAATCGGATCGTTCGATGGTCCGCCCGATGATCGAGGAAGCCGCAGCCCAGTATGCCAAGGAAAAAGGCATCACGCCGCGCGACTGCAAGTAATCGCACAAGCGATTTAACCGCCCGGGCGGGGTTCCCCGCCCGGGCACTCCCGGCGGAACATCCGCCGATCCGGCCATGACCGGAAAGATTCCGATCTTATTTTCGTTGAAGTGTGGAGCCCTATCGTGAGCGACGTCGAAACAGCGCCTCTTCTGCAGATCAACAATATCGAGGTGATCTACGATCACGTCATTCTGGTGCTCAAGGGTGTGTCGCTGGACGTGCCGGAAGGCGGCATCGTCGCCCTTCTGGGGGCCAATGGCGCCGGCAAGACCACCACCATGAAGGCGATTTCCAATCTTCTGAAGGCCGAGCGCGGCGACGTGACCAAAGGCAGCATTCTGTTCAGGGGGGAAGAGGTGCACAATCTCAGCCCCGATGTGCTGGTCAAGCGCGGTGTCGTGCAGGTGATGGAAGGGCGCCATTGCTTCGAACATCTCACGGTCGAGGAAAACCTGCTGACCGGTGCCTATACCCGCAAGGAAGGGGGCAGGAAGATCAACCAGGATCTGGAAATGGTCTATTCCTATTTCCCCCGCCTGCGGGAGCGGCGCAGTTCGCTTGCCGGGTATGTTTCCGGCGGCGAACAGCAGATGGTGGCGATCGGGCGGGCGCTGATGGCGCAGCCTTCGCTGATTCTGCTCGACGAGCCGTCGATGGGGCTGGCGCCGCAGCTCGTCGAGGAAATCTTCGGCATCGTCTCCAAGCTGAACAAGGAGCGCAATGTCAGCTTCCTCGTCGCCGAACAGAATGCCGCCGTTGCCCTGCGTTATGCCGATGCGGGCTATATTCTGGAAAACGGCCGTGTCGTCATGGAAGGCGATGCCAAATCCCTGTCCGAAAACGAGGATGTGAAGGAATTCTATCTCGGTGTCGGCTCCGGCGACCGGGTCAGTTTCCGCGATACCAAGCATTACCGCCGCCGCAAGCGCTGGCTGGCCTGATTGTGCGGCCTGTCCGTCCGTTCTGATTTGCTGCGATATTTTCCTGGAGGGTGCGGCCATGGGCAATGGCGCCTATTACGACGATCTCGAAACCCGTGATATGGAGAGCCGCCGGGCGGCGCAGCTGGCGGCATTGCGCGAACAGATCGCCCATGCCAGGGCGCGCGCTCCCTATTTTGCGAAAACGCTGAAGGGCATCGATGCGGAGGCGATCGCCTCGCTGGAGGATCTGGCGAAACTGCCGGTAACCCGCAAGGCCGATCTGGCCGACCGCCAGAAGGAAGATTCGCCCCTTGGCGGCCTCAATGCCACCCCCATTGCCGATCTGGCCCATATCTTCATGTCGCCCGGGCCGATTTTCGAACCCGATACCATGCGCCCCGATTACTGGCGGTTTGCCCGCTCTCTCTGGGCGGCGGGGGCGCGGCCCGGCGATATCGTTCACAACACCTTCTCCTATCATATGACGCCTGCGGGCATGCTGGTGGAAAGTGCGGCCCGGGCGATCGGCTGCCCGGTCTTTCCCGCCGGTGTCGGCAATACGGATCTGCAGGTTGAAGCCCTGCAGCGCATCGGCGCACGCTTCTATGCCGGGACGCCGTCCTTTCTCAAAATCATTCTCGATCGTGCCGGGGAGCTGGGGGCCGATATCGGCACGCTGACCCATGCCCTTGTCGGCGGGGAGGCCCTGCCGCCGTCCCTTCGCCAGGAATTCGCGGAACGCGGCGTCAGCGTGCTGCAGAATTACGGCACGGCCGATCTCGGCCTGATCGCTTATGAAAGCGAGGCGCGCGAAGGCATGATCATCGACGAGGGGGTGATCGTCGAGATCGTTCGCCCCGGCACCGGCGATCCGGTGGCCGAAGGCGAGGTGGGCGAGGTTGTGGTCACCACCCTCAACCCCGATTATCCGCTGATTCGCTTTGCCACGGGCGATCTGTCGGCGATCATGCCCGGGCAGAGCCCCTGCGGGCGGACCAATCTGCGCCTCCGCGGCTGGATGGGCCGCGCCGATCAGTCGGCCAAGGTCAAGGGCATGTTCGTGCATCCGCGGCTGGTCGCCGAATTCCTCGCCCGCCATGACGGGCTCGGGAAGGCGCGGCTGGTGATCGATAATCAGGACAACCGCGACAGCATGGTCCTGCGCTGCGAGGCCGAAAACCCGGATACCTGGGATATCGATGCCCTGCGCTCCGACCTGCAGGCGGTGTTCAAGCTGCGCGGCGAGGTCGAGATCGTCGCCCCCGGAACATTGCCCAATGACGGCAAGGTGATTGACGATATCCGCCGTTACGAATAGACAACCCGGACGATGTTTCGTTCCGGGAGGGGCTGCCATGCCCGCCAGAGTGTCTGCTTCCTATAGGGTCTTTGTCCGCAATCTTCTGCTCGATTGCGAAATCGGCGTCTACGATCACGAACGCGGCCGCCGCCAGCGGGTGCGGGTCAATATCGACATGGAAGTGCAGCGCCGCGATGCCGATGCCCCGGCCGACAGCATGGCTGGCGTCGTTTCCTATGAGGATGTGGTGACGGGGGTGCGCCGTCTCACCCAGAACGGTCATATCAATCTGGTCGAAACCTTCGCGCTGAAGATCGCCGATTTCTGTCTGGAAAACCCGCAGGTGCTGGCGGTGACGGTCAGTGTCGAAAAACTGGATGTCTATGTCGATGCCGAAAGCGTCGGGGTCGAAGTGACACGCAGGCGCGGGGAGTGAAGCGGTGATCGCCCCGGCTGCCGTCCTTCTCTTGCGGCCGATGCCCGGATTGTCTAGGCTCGGGGGGCATTGATGTCATGACATTCAGCGGCGAAAATCTGGCCTGTCTGCGCGGCGAGCGCATTGTTTTCCAGAATCTCGGTTTCGAGTTGCGCCCCGGCGGCATGCTGCTGCTTCTCGGCGCCAATGGCAGCGGCAAGTCCACCCTGCTGCGCCTGTGTGCGGGGTTTCTGCGCCCCTTTGCCGGACGGCTGCTGTATGACGGGGCCGATATTTTCTCGCAGAGGGCCGAACACCGCAGCCGCATCTGCTATACCGGCCATCTCGATGCCCTGAAGGCGGTGATGAGCGTGAGTGAAAATCTGCTGTTCTGGACGCGATTGTCCGGCGGCGATGCGCAACGGCTGGATGAGGCGCTCGATCTGTTCGATCTGGGCGGGCTTGCAGATATGCCGGCGCGGTTTCTTTCCGCCGGGCAGCGCCGACGCGCCAATCTGGCCCGTCTGGCAATGAGCCGGGCGCCGCTATGGCTGCTGGATGAACCGACCACGGCGCTGGACAAGGCCTCCTGCGCGCGGCTGTTCGGTCTGATGGCCGCCCACCGGCACGCCGGCGGCATGATCATGGTGGCGACCCATCAGGAGATAGAAGGCGCGGACAGTGCCGTGTTGCCGCTCGATGATTTTTCACCGGTGGAGGCGGTATTTTGACGGTCTTCTGGGCAGTGGTGCGCCGGGATCTGCTGCTGGCCTTCCGCCAGGGCGGCGGGGCGGGCATGGCGGTGACGTTCTTTGTGGTGACGGTAACGCTTTTTCCCCTCGGCGTCGGGCCGGAGCCGAACGTTCTGGCGCGAATCGGCAGCGGTGTTGTCTGGGTTTCGGCCCTGCTGGCGGCGCTGCTGTCGCTGGACCGGCTGTTTCAGGCCGATCTGGAGGATGGCGGGCTCGATCTTCTTTCCCTCAGCCCCGAGCCGCTGGAAATCATCGTGCTGGCCAAATGCCTGGCGCATTGGCTGTCCACCGGTCTGCCGCTGATTGCGGTGGCGCCGCTGCTGGGACTGCTTATGGGCATGCCGGGCGCCGGGATCGGCGGGCTGGTGCTGGCGATGCTGCTGGGCACGCCGGCCCTGTCGCTGATCGGTGCCGTCGGGGCCGGGCTCACCGCCGGGGTACGCCGGGGCGGGGTTTTGTTGTCATTGCTGGTGCTTCCTCTATATATCCCCATATTGATTTTCGGCGTTTCCGCGGTCGAGGCGGCGGCAACGGGGCTGACGGCGCGGCCGCATCTGCTGATCCTGGCGGCGATGTCGTTATTCACCGCCGTGCTGGCGCCGCTGGCGGCCGCGGCGGCAGTGCGCCTGGCGCTGGAATAGGCACGTTCCGGCGGCAATGAAAAAGGGCCGGAAAGCGGCGGAATTTGCGTCATGTCATGGAATTGCCTTAATCGGACGGGAAAAGCTATGATCCGTCAGGATATGAAAATGAAAAAGGATGCCCTCTGATGCATCGCTTTGCCAACCCGACCCGGTTTCTGCGTATTGCCAATGCGGTTCTGCCCTGGTGCGTGTCGCTGACGGCGGTGCTGTTCGTGCTTGGTCTGGGTTGGGGGCTGTTCTTTTCCCCGCCCGATTATCAGCAGGGGGAGACGGTGCGCATCATGTATGTGCATGTACCCGCGGCCTGGATGGGCCTGTTCATCTATGGGGTCATGGCGGTGGCCAGCGCCGTCGGGCTGATCTGGCGCCATCCGCTGGCGGAGCTGACGGCCAAGGCCGCCGCCCCGATCGGGGCGGCCTTTACCTTTCTCAGCCTGGTGACCGGGTCTTTGTGGGGCAAGCCGATGTGGGGCACCTGGTGGGTGTGGGATGCGCGGCTTACCTCGATGCTGATCCTGCTGTTTCTCTATATCGGGTATATCTTTCTGTGGGATGCCTTCGACGATCCCCAGCGCGCCGCCAAGGCCGCCGCCATTCTGGCGCTGGTCGGCAGTGTCAATCTGCCGATCATCAAGTTTTCCGTCGATTGGTGGAATACCCTGCACCAGCCCGCATCGGTCGTGACAATGCAGGGGCCGAAGATCGACAGCGCCATTCTCTGGCCGCTGATCGTCATGGCGCTGGCCTTCAAGGCGTTTTTCGTTTCGGTTCTGCTGGTGCGCATCAAGGCCGAGCTGGCAGAGCGCAAGCTGAGGATCATGCGCCTCAATCAGGTGGCGCGGGAAAACAGCCGCCTGGGGGCGGCACAGGCAGGGGCTGAAAGCTGATGAGCGAATTTTTCGATATGGGCGGATATGCCGCCTTCGTCTGGCCGGCATATGGCATTGTCCTGCTGGTGCTGGGCGTGCTGGCGCTGCGTTCCGTGCAGCATCTGCGCCGGGCGGAACGTGAACTGGCGGCACTTCAGGCGCTCAATCCGCGCCGCAGGCGCAGCCGCCAGGGCAAGGGAGGCTGATATGTCGCCAAAAGCGCGGCGTATGCGTTTCGTCCTTATCGCGCTTGCGGCGCTGTTTGTCGCATCGGGGCTGATCCTTTATGCGCTGGACGATAATCTGGTCTATTTCTACAGCCCCACCGACGTGCAGGAAAAACATATTGCCCCGGATACCCGCATCCGTATCGGCGGTCTGGTCGAGGAAGGATCGGTGGTGCGCAAGGGCAATGACGTCTCTTTTCGGGTGACGGATCTTTCCAACTCCATTCCCGTGCGTTTTACCGGCGCCCTGCCGGATCTTTTCCGCGAGGGGCAGGGGGTCGTGACCGAAGGCAAGCTGACGGCGGACGGGGTTTTCATCGCCTCCGAAGTGCTGGCCAAACACGATGAAAAATACATGCCGCCTGAGGTTGCCGACGCGCTGAAGCGTTCGGGCCAGTGGCAGGGCAAGGAGGCGGGCGGATCATGATTCCCGAAATAGGACATTTCGCGCTGGTTCTGGCGCTGGTCGTGATGATCGTGCAGGCCGTGATACCCCAGATCGGCGCGGCGACCGGCCGCCAGGGCTGGATGAAGGTTGCGGATATGGCGGCGATGACCCAGGTGCTGCTGGTCGGCATTGCCTTTGCGGCGCTGATGACCGCCTATATCCAGTCGGATTTTTCGGTGCTTAACGTGGCGGAGAATTCTCATACCGCCAAGCCGCTGCTCTATAAGATCACCGGCGTCTGGGCCAATCACGAGGGCTCGCTGTTGCTGTGGATCTTCATTCTGGCGATTTATGGTGCCGCGGTGGCCGTGTTCGGCGATAACCTGCCCCCGACCCTGAAAGCGCGCGTGCTGGCGGTGCAGGCGACGGTGGGGGTCGGCTTCCTGCTGTTCATTCTGGCCACGTCGAATCCGTTTATCCGTCTCGACCCGGCGCCGTTGCAGGGCAATGGCCTCAACCCGCTGTTGCAGGATCCGGGTCTCGCCTTTCATCCGCCGTTTCTCTATCTCGGCTATGTGGGGCTGTCGATTGCCTTTTCCTTCTCCATCGCCGCCCTGATCGAGGGGCGCGTCGATCCCGCCTGGGCGCGTTGGGTGCGGCCCTGGACGCTGACGGCCTGGATCTTTCTGACCATCGGCATCGGCATCGGCTCCTACTGGGCGTATTACGAACTGGGCTGGGGCGGCTGGTGGTTCTGGGATCCGGTCGAGAACGCATCCTTCATGCCATGGCTGGCGGCGACGGCGCTGCTGCATTCGGCCATTGTGGTCGAAAAGCGCGATGCGCTGAAGAACTGGACCATTCTGCTGGCCATTCTGGCGTTTTCGCTGTCATTGCTCGGTACCTTTATCGTGCGCTCCGGCGTGCTGAACTCCGTCCACGCCTTTGCCAGCGATCCGACGCGCGGCTTTTTCATTCTTCTCTTTCTTGCCAGCGTGGTCGGCGGGGCGCTGTTCCTTTATGCCCTGCGTGCGCCGGGAATGAAGCTGGGCGGCGTTTTCGCTCCCATCAGCCGCGAAGGGGCGCTGGTGCTGAACAATCTGCTGCTGGTCGCGGCGGCGGCAACGGTGCTGATCGGTACCCTGTATCCCTTGTTTCTCGATGCCCTGACCGGCGAGAAGGTGTCGGTCGGCCCGCCCTTTTATAATGCGACCTTCGTTCCCCTGATCGCGCCGCTGCTGGCGACCCTGTCGGTCGGTCCGATGCTGCCCTGGAAGCGCGGCGATCTGGCCGGGGCGCTGTCGCGGCTGAAGGCGGTCTTTGCCATCGCCTTTCTCGGTGCGGTGCTGACCCTGTGGCTGGCGGCGGATGTGACGCCGTTGTCCATTCTCGGCATTGTATTGGGGCTGTGGCTGGTTTTCGGCGCATTGGCCGAATTCGCCGACCGCATCAAGCTGTTCGCCATTCCGCTGGAAAAATCCGTCAACCGGGCCAGGGGCCTGCCTAAATCGGCCTGGGGGATGACGCTTGCACATGTCGGCGTTGGTGTGATGGTTCTGGGCATTACCATATCCGATACCTGGCAGGACGAGGTGCTGACCTCTGCCCGTCCCGGCGACACCTTGCAGGTGGCCGGATACGATCTGGAGTTTCAGAAGATCGGCACGGTGCCGGGGCCGAATTACCAGGCATTGCAGGCGACCTTCAGGGTAACCCGCGACGGCGAGCTGGTCACGATGCTCTATCCTTCGGTCCGCACCTTCACCAATCCGCCGATGCAGACGACGGAAGCGGCCATTCGTCCGACATTGCTGGGCGATATTTATCTGGCGCTGGGCGAGCCGGACGGCGATGGCGCTTATGCCTTCCGCCTTTATTACAAGCCGTTTGTTATCTGGATCTGGCTTGGCGGGTTGTTCATGGCCATTGGCGGGCTGGTTTCGCTGGCCGATCGACGTCACCGCATTGGTGCCCCGGTGCGCCGTCGTGCCCGCCCGGCGCCCGGCGCGGCCGAGTAGGAGATATCCGATGAGCGAAGGCGAAGGAATGGCGAAGGCGCCTGTTTCAACCCTGCGCCGGGTTGTTCTGGCGGCGATTCCCGTTCTGATTTTTGTGGTGCTGGCGGCGTTTCTGCTGCGCGGTCTCGATCTTAACCCGAAGGAAATCCCGTCGGTAATGATCGACAAGCCGGTGCCGGAATTTTCCCTGCCGCCGCTGCCCCGGCGCGATGACAAGGGGCTGAGTACGGCGGATCTGAAACAGGGGCAGGTGGCGCTGGTCAATGTCTTTGCCTCCTGGTGTGTCGCCTGCCGCGCCGAACATCCCATCCTGATGGATCTGAAGGAGCGGGGCATCGTTGCCATCCACGGCATGGATTACAAGGACAAGCCGGAGGATGGCCAGCGCTGGCTGGAGGATCTTGGCGATCCGTACGATCTGGTCGGCAATGATCTGAGCGGTCGGGTCGGAATAGACTGGGGCGTGTACGGGGTGCCGGAAACCTTCCTGGTCAGCGGAGACGGGCGCATTTTGTGCAAGCAGATCGGGCCGATCACGCCGAAGATTCTGCGCAATAAAATTCTGCCGGCGATCGAAGCGGCGAAAGCAGGACGGAAAGTTACATGCTGACGATCAAGCGCCTGGGGCTGACCCTGGCTTTTCTGGGCATACTGGCCGGGTTGTCGTCCCTGGCGCTGGCCGAACGCCGCCTTGCCGATCCCGCGCAGGAGGCCCGAGCCGTGGCCTTGCACAAGACCCTGCGTTGTCTGGTCTGCCAGAACCAGTCAATCCATGATTCCAATGCCTCTCTCGCCCGCGACCTGCGCCAGATCGTGCGTGAACGCATCGAAGCCGGCGACAGCGACGAGCAGGTCATTCAGTATATTGTCGACCGTTATGGCGACTGGGTGCTTCTCGATCCGCCCTTCAAGCTGAAGACACTGGCGCTGTGGTTCGGGCCGCTGGCCGTTTTCCTGATCGGAGGAATCGGCATGGTGATCTTTTTGCGTAATCAGGGCCGCCGTGCCGCCAGCATGAAAAATGCCGCCCCACCCCTGACAGAGGAAGAGCGTCGGCAGGTGCAGCGTATTATCGAGGAAGGGGACGGCCAATGATGACGTTCTGGATTATTGCCGGGCTGCTGACCGTTGCCGTGCTGGTCATGCTGGCCTGGCCGCTGTTCGCCAGCGGGGAGGAATTGCACGACCGGGCCGAATACGACCTGAAGGTTTATCGCGATCAGCTCAAGGATCTGGATACGGATATCGCCCGCGGTCTGCTGAGCGGCGAGGAAGCCGAAAGCGCCCGCCATGAGATCGAACGCCGCCTGCTGCGGGTAATGCGCGAACAGGAAGACATCAAAAGCGGCGGCAGTCGCCGTTACAGTACGGCCATGGCGGTATTGCTGATTCTTGCCGTGCCGGCGGCGGCGCTGGGGCTGTATTTCCTGTGGGGACAGCCCGGCATGATCGGGCACAAGGAAACGATGGCGGACCGGGCCCGCCAGCCAAGCGCGGAGGAACTGGCGCAGCAACAATCGGTACGCGATATGGTCAATCGCCTGGCTGCCCGGCTGAAGGACAATCCGGACGATTATCGGGGCTGGATCATGCTCGGCCGCTCCTATCGTGTGCTGCGCGATGCGGCGAATGCGGAAAAGGCCTTCGATACGGCCCGCAAACTGCCTGAAGCCGCCGACGACCCCCTGCCCCATATGCAATATGGCGAAGCGGTGGTGATGGTGGCCGAAGGCGTGGTGCCGCCCAAGGCGGTGGAGGCTTTCAAGAAGGCCCTGGCGATCGATCCGAAGAATCCGGGGGCCCGTTATTATCTGGCCCTGTGGCGCCGGCAGGCGGGGTATCCCAGGCGGGCCTATGACGAATGGGTGGCGCTGGCCAAGGATTCCCCTGCCGATGCCCCCTGGCTGCCGGTGCTGCGCGCGCGCATTGCCGAAGTCGGCAAAGAACTGGGTATGGATGAGGAAAAAGCCCTGGCCGGTCTGCCGGTCCCTGCAGAGCAGCAGGCCGCAGCCGCGCCGGGGCCCAGTGCCGAGGATATGCGCGCCGCGCAGAATATGAGCCCCGAGGAACGCCAGAAGATGATTCGCTCCATGGTGCAACGCCTGGCGGACCGTCTGAAGGACAATCCGGACGATTATCAGGGCTGGATGCGTCTGGGCCGGGCCTATCAGGTGTTGGGGGAGGCGGACAAATCCAAGGAAGCCTTTGCCCGCGCCGAGGCGCTCAAGGGCCGGGGCGGCGGGGAGGAACAAGCTGCCGCTGCGCCGGGACCCAGCGCCGAGGATATGCGCGCCGCGCAGGATATGAGCCCCGAGGAACGCCAGAAGCTGATCCGCTCCATGGTGCAGCGCCTGGCGGACCGCATGAAGACCAATCCAAAGGATCACCAGGGCTGGATGCGTCTGGGCCAGGCCTATGATGTGCTGGGGGAACGGGAAAAGGCGCTCGATGCCTTTGGCCGTGCCGCGGCCCTGCGCCCAGATGACGTCGCCAGCCAGATGGCCTATGCCCAGGCGATGGTGGAGGCCAGCGATCCCAACGGCCCGCTGCCGCAGGATGCGGTGAAAATCTTCCGCCGTGTTCTCGAATTGCAGCCGGACAATATGAATGCCTTGTGGTTTGTCGGCATGGCCGATGTGGCGGCAGGCGACAAGGATGCTGCCCGTGAAAAATGGGAACGGATCCTGAAGCGGCTGGATCCGCAAAGCCGCGAATACGCCATCGTCAAACAACGTATCGCGGAACTCGGTTCCTGAAGACGGCATTTCCTTGACGAATACCGTTTGCGACGGGCAGTCAGCTTCTGTGAAACAGTTGTCTGGTCGGTGTTTGTGCCGGCAGGCCTGCTTATGGCAAAAAAATGCGGAGACACCGGGGGGATGTCTCCGCCTGAAGCCATTCGACCTAGGTCGAAGGCCCCAAAAGGTATTGCGGCATCTCAAGCTGACCAGGATAATCCCGGGCAGCACTGTGAATAAAGCAAGGAGCGTGCCAGTTTCCTGTTACCGGTAAATGGCACGAAACAAGGGATGGGGCCAAGGTCTGATTGTTTCGTTATGGGACATGTTGGCAAAAAAGCCCACAAACGCCCTAAATTGACACATATGTATCAGAATGGGGCGGTTGTCAGTCGCCTTTGCCTTCAGCTTCCAGGCGTTTGGCCGCCCGCAATATCAGCGGCGTCTGGGCAAGGCTGAACAGGATGGTCAGCGGCAGAATGCCGAACACCTTGAAGCTGACCCAGATATCGGTGGGATAGGACCGCCAGACATATTCGTTCAGCGCTGCCAGCAGCACGAAAAAACCGGCCCAGCGCAGGCTCAGGATGCGCCAGCTTTTTTCATCGAGATGCAGCATGTGCCCGAGCACCAGCTTCAGGGCCGAGCGGCCGGCAATCTGCCCGCCGAGGATCAGCCCGGCAAACAGCAGGTTGACGATGGTCGGCTTGATCTTGATGAAGATCTCATCCTGCAGATAGAGGGTCAGCCCGCCGAAGAACAGCACGAATACCGCCGTGATCAGCGGCATCGCCGGCAGGCGGCGTTCGGTGACATAGGTGTAGCCGAGGGCGATGACGATCGCCACCATGAAGGCGGCGGTGGCGGCGTAGATGCCGAATTTGGCATTGACCAGAAAGAAGACCAGCAAGGGGCCGAATTCGGCGGCCAGCCTGGCCATGCTGCCTGCGCCGGAGGATGTCTTGCGGGCGGGGGTCATTTATTCGCATCCTCTTCGCTCAGGCCGCACAGGGCTTCGGCGAACTGGCGGGCATCGAAGGGTCTGAGATCCTCGGCCCCCTCGCCGACGCCGATGGCGTGCACCGGCAGGGCGAACTTATCGGCCAGCGCCACCAGCACGCCGCCGCGGGCGGTGCCGTCCAGCTTGGTCATGACCAGACCCGTGACCTGGCAGACCTGCTGGAATACCTCGACCTGCGAGAGGGCATTCTGCCCGGTGGTGGCATCGAGCACCAGCAGCACCGAATGGGGCGCTTCGGGGTCGATCTTCTTCAGCACGCGGGAGATCTTCTCCAGCTCTGCCATCAGATGGCTCTTGTTCTGCAACCGCCCGGCCGTATCGATCAGCAGCAGGTCCATGTTCTGCTCCTTCGCCTGCTGCAGGGCGCCATAGGCCAGCCCCGCGGCATCGGCGCCGGGTTTTCCCGCGATGACCGGGCTGGCGGTGCGCTTGCCCCAGATCTGAAGCTGTTCGATCGCCGCGGCGCGGAACGTGTCGCCCGCCGCCATCATCACCTTCAGCCCCTCGGCGGTGAAATGCCTGGCCAGCTTGCCGATGGTGGTGGTCTTGCCGGTGCCGTTGACGCCGACGACAAGAACCACATGCGGCTTATGGGCCGGATCGGGGATGAGGGGTTTGGCAACGGGGGTCAGAATCGCTTCGATTTCATCGGCGAGGGCCTCGCGGATTTCCCGCTCGCCGACATCCTTGTTGAAACGGGTCCTGGCGATATTGGCGCAGATCCGCGCCGAGGTCGTGACACCGAGATCGGCGGCGATCAGCAGCTCTTCCAGCTCTTCGAGGGCCTCGTCATCCAGTTTGCGCTTGGTGAACAGGCTGGAAATATTGCCGGTCAGGGCGGATGTGGATTTCTTCAGCCCCCTGGTCAGGCGGGAGAACCAGTTTTTCTCGCTCATGCTTTGCTTCCGATCAGTGTGCTGCCTTTGCGCCGCAGGATGCGGGTGTTCACAACGGTGCCGGGCGGGGCCGCATGGTCCGTCCGGACCGTGGCGAAATGACGGCTGCGGCCGATAGTGCCCTTTTCCATCAGAATATCGGTTTCCCGGCCGATGAAACGGTCGAGGAAATCGGCCGCTGCCGCCTCGCCGGCGGCACGCAGGCGGGCGGCGCGTTCCTTGCGCAGGGGGGGCGGAACCTGGGGCATCCGTGCCGCCGGCGTTCCCGGGCGGGGGGAATAGGGGAAGACATGCAGCCAGGTCAGGCCGCATTCCCCGACCAGCTTCAGGGTGTTGGCGAACATCTCCTCCGTTTCGGTGGGGAAGCCGGCGATGATGTCGGCGCCGAAGACGATATCGGGGCGCAATGCGCGGGCGCGGGCACAGACGGCGAGGATGTCGGCACGGCTGTGACGGCGCTTCATGCGCTTGAGGATCATGTCGTCCCCGGCCTGCACGGACAGGTGCAGATGCGGCATCAGGCGCTCTTCCTCCGCGATCAGGCGCCAGAGATCCTCGTCGATTTCCACCGGGTCCACCGAGGACAGACGCAGCCGCTTCAGCTGCGGCACATGGGCCAGCAGGCGACGCACCATCTGACCCAGGCTCGGCCGGCCGGGCAGATCGGCGCCGAATGAGGTGATATCGACCCCGGTCAGGACGATTTCGCCATAACCGTTATCGACCAGCCTGCGGGCCTGGGTGAAAATCTCGCCCATGGGCACGGAGCGGCTGTTGCCGCGGCCGTAGGGGATGATGCAGAAGGTGCAGCGGTGATCGCAACCGTTCTGTACCTGCAAAAAGGCGCGGGCGCGCCCTTCCAGCCCTTCGATCAGGTGGCCGGCGGTATCCCTGACGCTGAGAATGTCGTTGACGCGGATGCGGTCTGCGTCCTCCCCCGCCGGCAGGAAGCTTTCTGCCTGCAGCTTCTCCATGTTGCCGAGCACCAGATCCACTTCTGCCATCGCGGCAAAGCGTTCGGGATCGATCTGGGCGGCGCAGCCGGTGACGACGATCCGTGCATCGGGATGACGGCGGCGCGCCTTGCGCACAGCCTGGCGGGCCTGACGTTCGGCCTCGGCCGTGACGGCGCAGGAATTGATCACCACCATGCCCGAGACATTCGCGGCCCGGGCATGCTGGCGGATAATTTCCGATTCATAGGCGTTCAGGCGGCAGCCAAAGGTGATGATTTCCACCTCCTGCGCATCGTCCGCCGCCGCCGTGTTCCTTGCCGCCGTCATGGTCATGCACCCGCAAGATCGGCGGCGACGGGCATGGAGGGATCGAGCAGGGCGGCTGCCAGCCTGCCGCGGAAACTGACGCTGGCCGGCCCCGTCATGATGACGTGATTGTCTTCGCGCCATTCGATATCGAGCGCGCCGCCATCGAGCACGATCCGCACCTTCCGGCCGGTGAGCCCGCGTCGCGCCGCGGCCACGGCGGCAGCGCAGGCGCCCGAACCGCAGGCCTGCGTGATACCGGCGCCGCGTTCCCACACTCTTTGACGCAGGCGGTTTTCGCCGGCGGGCGAGACGACGGAAACATTGACCCGGTCGGGAAACAGCGGATCGTGTTCGACCAGCGGCCCGACCCTTGCCAGATCGACGGCTTCCGCATCTTCGACGAAAAACACCGCATGCGGATTGCCCATGCCGACACAGCAGGGATCCTTCAGCACCGGGGCGCTGGCCGGTCCCAGGGTGTAGGGAACGTGCAGCGTGTCATGGGCTTCGGCCAGCGGGATGTCCTGCCAGTTCAGCCGTGCCGGTCCCATATCGACGGCATAACGGCCGTCATCCGTATGGCGGCATTTCAGGATGCCCGATACGGTTTCGATGGCGATTTCCTCACCGCCGCCGCGATGATGCAGCAGGGCGGCGATACAACGGGTGGCGTTGCCGCAGGCGCCCGCCTCGCTGCCATCGGCATTGTAGATGCGCATGAAGGCATCGGCGCGGCGGGACGGCTCGATAACGATAAGCTGGTCGCAGCCGACCCCCTGATGGCGGTCGGCGATGCGGGCGATCTGCTCCGCATTCAGGCGCAGCGGGGCAGCGGCGGCGTCGAAAATGACGAAGTCGTTGCCCAGCCCGTGCATTTTCAGAAATTCGGTGGCGGTCATAGCGGGGTTATAGGGCGGCAGGGACGGGGAGTCCAGATTTCCCCTGTCCGGGTGCCGTCGCTTCAGGCTGGTTCCGGCAGTTTCAGCCCCAGATTGGCCAGGGCGAAGGCGGCCGCATCTGCAAGCGCGATGCCTTCGGGGCGGGAACGGGCGAGAACCCGCATGCCCAGCAGGGTCGCCAGCAGCATGCAGGCGGCCTGATGAGGGTCTATGGCCCTGTCGATGGCGCCGTTTTCCCGGGCTTCGGCAATCGATGTTTCGAGAAAGGCGGCAACATCGCGCTGGCTGTTGGTGACGATATTCCGAATTTCCGGATCGTGGGGGGCCAGTTCCAGGGCCGTATTGGTCATGAAGCAGCCGCAATCGCCCCGGCGGCGCCCGGCTTCCTGTACCGTGTCGGCGAAAAAGGCGGTCAGTGCCTCTTCCGGCGGCAGCTTGCGCCAGCGGGCGAATTTGCTGCGGCGGCGCTCGTCGAACATTTTCAGCGCGGCGATGAAGATGGCTTTCTTGTCGCCGAAGGCAGCATAAAGCGAGGCACGGTTGACTCCCGTTGCCCTGACCAGATCGTCGTAATTGGTCTGCATGTAGCCCTGTTTCCAGAACAGGCGCATGGCGGCGCGCAATGCCGCCTCTTCGGAAAACTGCCTCGGTCTACCCACGGTTTCGCCAGTCCATCTCTCTTGCCTGATATGCGTGCTTTGCGCCCCTCTTTTATCAATCGTCACCCTAACCTGCCAACAGGGAAATGTAAAAAAGCCTGGATCGGCATATTGTATCCAATATACAATAAAGGCGGCGCTGGCAGAGGAACGGTGCCGGCAAGGAAATAGGCGAAGGGGTGGGCAGCATGCCGGACTTCTGGAACAGTCTGCGGGGGCGGCGGATTCACTGTATCGACATGCATGTGGCGGGGGAACCGCTGCGCATCGTGAGTGCAGGGCTGGACCTGCCCGAAGGAGGGTCGATCCTCCGTCAGCGCGCCTATCTGGCGGAGGATGCGGATTGGCTGCGCCGGGCGCTGATGCTGGAACCGCGCGGTCATGAAGGGATGTATGGCGCCGTTCTGGTACCGGGGCACGATCCGGCGGCGGTATTCGGTGCCGTTTTCATGCATAACGAGGGTTACAGCACCATGTGCGGCCATGCGGTGATCGCCCTGGGCCGTTATGCGGCGGATAGCGGCTTGGTAACGGGTGGGGCGGGATTCGTCATCGATTGTCCCTGCGGCCCGGTCGATGTGACGGTGGCTTCGGATGGCACGGTCAGCTTCACCAGCGTTCCGGCCTTTGTCGTCGCCCGCGATGTGCCGGTGCGCATCGACGGCTTCGCCCCCTTTCAGGCCGATATCGCCTATGGCGGTGCCTATTATGCCATTCTGCCGCTGGCACGGCTGGGGATCGAATGGGGCCGCCTGCCGGTCGGGGAGCTGGCCGGGATCGGGGAAAGGATCACCCGGGCGCTGGCCGATGCGGTTTCCCTGCCGGGGGAGGCGGCGCTGGCCTTTCTCTACGGCACCATTTTCACCGATGGGGTGGAGGATGCGGCCCAGGTCAGCGACAATATCTGTATCTTTGCCGGGCGACAGATCGACCGCAGTCCGACCGGCTCCGGGGTGACGGCGCGCATGGCCCTGCGTGCCGCTGACGGGCGGGCGCGGCCCGGGCAGACGCATCGCTTCCGCAGCATCACCGGCGGTGAGTTTCACGCCCGCCTCGCCGCGGCGCCGGGGGCGGATGGAACCGTCCGGGTCACCGTCGGCGGCCGGGCTCATTACACGGGCAGAAGCGAATTTCTCATCGAGGACGAGGATCCGATCGGCCGGGGTTTCCTGCCGGGCCGGTCGCTGCCGGAAAAAGGGCAAGACAATGACTGAAGGCCGCATCGCCGTGATCGGCGGCGGGGTGATCGGCGTGGCGGTGGCGGCCATGCTGGCCCTGCGCGGCAGAAGGGTTGATCTGTTCGAAAGGGAGGGAATCGCCGCCGGTGCCTCCTTCGGCAATGGCGGCGGTATCGCGGTCAGTGAAATCGTGCCCCTGTCCGGCCCCGGCATGCTGCGCCATGTGCCGGGCTGGCTGTTCGATCCGGAAGGGCCGCTGGCCATTCGCTGGCCCGATCTGCCGGCACTGACACCCTGGCTGTGGCGTTTTCTGCGGGCGGGAAAACCGGATCTGGTGGAGCGGCAGGCACGGGCCCTGGCGGCACTGATGGATCAGGTCTATCGGCAATGGCAGCCGCTGCTGGCGGCGGCCGGACTGACGGGCATGCTGCGGCGGAACGGGGCGATCACGGTCTACCGCGACCGCGGAACCCTGGCCGCCGATCGTTTCGGCTGGGCGCTGCGTCGCCGTCATGGGGTAGCGGTCGAGGAATTGTCGGCAGAAGATATCCGCGATCTCGAACCGGCGCTGGCCGACGGTTTCGTCGCGGGCATGCGCACACCCGACTGGGGTCATGTCAGCGATCCGGCCGGGCTGGTGGCCGGGTTGTGGCGCTTTGCCGAGGGGACGGGCCATGCCACCCTGCATCGCCGGGGCGTGCGCGGCATAAGGCCGCTGGCTGCGGGCGGTGAGCTTCTTGCCGAGGGGGGAGAGACCGCCCGCTTCGATCGTATCGTCATCGCCGCCGGCATCTGGTCGCAGGCATTGTGTGCCGGGCTGGGCTGGCGGGTGCCGTTGGCGGCGGAACGGGGCTATCATGTCACCCTGCCGGCTCCGGGGGTGGCGCTGCGCGGCATGGTCACCTTCGGGGAGCGGAAATTCGTCGCCACCTCCATGGATATGGGGCTGCGCCTGGCCGGGACGGTGGAGCTTGCCCGGGCAGAGGCGCCGGAAAACTGGCGCCGGGCCGATATTCTGCCCGAAATGGCGAAACGCTATTTCAACGGATTGCACACACAAGGGGGCAGCCGCTGGATGGGGCCGCGGCCATCCCTGCCGGACAGCCTGCCGGTGATCGGCGCCGATCCGCGCCATAAGGGCATTTATCATGCTTTCGGTCATGGCCATCTGGGGCTGACCCAGGCGGCGGTGACCGCCGCGATGATCGCCGATCAGATCATGGGGCGCAGGCCCGCCGTCGATCCGGCGCCCTTCTCCATCGCGCGGTTCTGACAGGGTTTCGGGAAAGACGAGGCAGCAATATGGCACGGCATACGTTCTTCTGTATCGATGCGCATACCTGCGGCAATCCCGTCCGCGTCGTCGCCGGCGGCGCGCCGGCGCTGGAAGGGGCGGATATGAGCGCGCGGCGGGCGTATTTTCAGAAGCATTACGACTGGATCCGTACCGGGCTGATGTTCGAACCGCGCGGTCATGACATCATGTCGGGCAGTATTCTCTATCCGCCGTTGCGCGAGGATTGCGACATGGCGATCCTGTTCATCGAGACCAGCGGCTGTCTGCCCATGTGCGGCCATGGCACCATCGGCACGGTGACCGTGGCGATCGAACACGGGCTGGCCCGGCCCCGGCAGGAGGGTCTGCTGCGCCTCGATACCCCGGCGGGACGGGTCGATGCCCATTACAGCATGAAGGGGGGCAAGGTCGATCGCGTGCGCCTGCGCAATGTCCCCTCCTTCCTGGCGGCGCGGGATCTGGAGGTCGAGTGCCCCGATCTCGGGCGGTTGCGCTTCGATGTCGCCTATGGCGGCAATTTCTACGCCATCATCGAGGAGCAGGAGAATTACCGCGGTCTCGATGCCCTTTCGGTGACGGATATCCAGCGTCTCAGCCCCGGGCTGCGCCAACGCATCAACGAACGCTACGCCTTCGTGCATCCGCAGGATGCCAGCATCCGGGGCCTCAGCCATGTTCAGTGGACCGGACGCCCGCGCCATGAACAGGCGGCGGCGCGCAATGCCGTTTTCTACGGCGACAAGGGGATCGACCGTTCCCCCTGCGGCACCGGCACTTCGGCGCGGATGGCGCAGCTGCATGCCCGGGGCCGGCTGAAGACGGGCGAGGAGTTCGTGCATGAAAGCATCATCGGCAGCCTGTTCACCGGCCGGATCGAGGACGAAACCGAGATTGCCGGCCAGACGGCAATCGTCCCCTCCATCGAAGGCTGGGCGCGGATCACCGGCATGAACACAATCTTTATCGATGAAGAGGACGACCCTTACGCCCACGGCTTTTTGTTGACCTGAACGCCGCCGTGCAGGAAGCTGCCCTCACGCAACCGGGAGGGGAGATGAAAAGGGTCAGGCACTCACATGTGGAGCTGGCGCGGCGGATTGTGGAGACGATCCGCCTTCAGGGCTGTGCCCGGGGTCATCACCTGACCGAACAGGGGCTGGCCGATGCGCTGGGGGTGTCGCGCTCGCCGGTGCGCCGGGCACTGGCGCTGCTGGCCGATGCCGGGTTGCTGCATTACGTGCCGAAGCAGGGCTATTTTCTTGCCCGCGATGGCGACGCCCTGGAAATGGCGGATCCGGCCCTGCCACGCACTGGCGAGGAGGCGCTGTACATGCGCATCGCCAACGACCGTTTTGCGGACAGGCTTTCCGGCAGCGTGACGGTGGCGGATCTGCTGCGCCGCTATGACGTCAGCCGTTCGCTGATGATGAAGGTGCTGACGGCGATGGCCGGCGAAGGGCTGGTGGAACGGGCCGGCGGGCAGCGCTGGCATTTCCTGCCTACCCTGAACGATCCCGATGCCTATGAGGAAAGCTACCGTTTCCGCCTTCTGGTGGAGCCGGCGGCGCTGCTGTCGCCCTCCTTCATGCTGGATCCGGCGCTTCTGCGCCATCTGCGCCGCAGTCATCGGCGCCTGGTCGAGGGGGCGGTCTATCGCATCGGCATGGGGGAGTTGTTTGAAATCGATGCCCGCTTTCACCTGGCGCTGGGAGAGGCATCGGGTAACCGCTTCCTTGCCCAGGCCATCGGCCATCAGACCCGGCTGCGCCGTCTCAGCGAATATCAGTTTTCCGAGGATCGTGACCGCCTGCGCGCCAGCGCCCTGGAACATCTGGCCATTCTCGATGCCATCGAGCAGGGAGACATGACCCTGGCCGCCCGGCATATGCGCGAGCATATTCGGGTTTCCTGCGAACTGCGCCCCGAATTCACGGCCGGGCCGGAAAACGATATGCTCTAGCGCACCAGCTTGATGCGGTTGCCGGGGCGGATGGCGACATCGCCGTTCAGCAGATCGAACCAGCCGGCGCGGATTTTGGCGGGCAGGCGCATGCGGGCGATCAGGCCGCGGCGGGTTTCCCCGGCCGCGATGCGATGGATGCGGATATGACGGGCCGCAGGCACCGGATCGTCAGGACCCAGGCGCCTGAAACGGTAGGTCATGCGTTTCAATGCCGTCAGATCCGCCGTGCCGATGCGTTCGGGCAGAAGGATCTGAAAGCGGAATATCCGCCCGCTGGAAAAGCGGATGGCGACCAGACGCAGATCGTAGCTGCGTCCGCCCCGGCGAACCCGGGTCAGCGCCGTGGCGGCGGGCAGGCCGTTGATCGAGATCGCCTGAACGTTCTGCGGTTTGAAGCCGCGCCCCCAGTAATCGAAGATGTAGCGGGTCATGCCCATGCGCCGCCGCGCCAGCTTGCGGTTCTGTTCCTCGTCGAAGATGACGGTGATCCGGCCCTTGGTCAGCAGAATGAAGTCTTCGTTGTTATCGACGGTAAAACCCGGCGGAACGGGAAAGGAAAAGCCGATGGCGGGATGGTAGAATATGCCGTCGCGGAGGAAGCCGTCGCGGTCGCTGTCGCCGAACAGCATGCCGTCGATGGCATCCAGATGCGCATTGCGGCGGCGGATGCCCGCCTTTCCGGCCAGACTGGCCAGGCGCCGGGCTTCGAGAATGCGTTCGGGCGTCGGCGGATGGCTGGCGAAGAGCGAATTACCGCCGCGCCGCTTTCCCTGAGCCTTCAGGAACTGTTCGTGTTTTTCGAGGCGGCCCAGGAAACGGGCGGCGGCATAAGGGTCGTAGCCGGCGCGGATGAGATAGCGGATGCCGAGGGCATCCGCCTCCAGCTCCTGCTCGCGCGAATAGGCGGATAAATACAACTGGCCGCCAAGATCGCCGAGGCGGGCGATCTGGTTGTTGCCGGTCACCGCGCCGAGAATGGCAACTCCGAGATTGATGCCCATGGCGCGGTTGATACGGTTGGCAGCATGGCGGGCGACCACATGGCCGATTTCATGGGCGAGGACGCTGGCCAGCTCGGCCTCGTCCCCGGCCAGGGCCATCAGCCCCCGGGTGACATAGACATAACCGCCCGGCAGGGCGAAGGCATTGATTTCCGGGCTGTCGAGGATGGTCAGCGTATAGCGGAAGCCCTTGTCGCGTTTTGCGGTTTCCGTCTGTGCGCCGATGCGGGCGACGATGGCGGCGGCATAGGCGCCGGGGCGGGTTTTATCGTAAAGGCCGTAACGCTTGAGAATTTTGCGGTGTTCGCGGGCGCCGATCTCGCTTTCGGCGGCGGGGGGCAGCAGCGGGGTGAACTCTTCCCGCCCGGTGGCGGGATTGACCTGGCCGCCGCAGCCGCCAAGCATAAGCAGCAGCATCGCCACGGCCAGCAGGCGCGCCACGGCGGCGCGGCAGAACAAGGGCGCGCAGGTGAACAGGCTGTTTCGTCTCATGGCCCGATCCATTCTATCTGCTCCGGGTGGGTGACGGCGATGAACGGCCCGTCCTTGTCCCGCCGGACCCAGCCGCGCAGACGCAACGGCTGTCCGCTTTCGGACAGGGCGGCCTTGCGGGCAGCGGGCATCGCCCGCAGGGCGGCAGCGGTGAGGTGCGCGCTCAGCCCCTCTATGTCTGCTGTCGTTTCGCTCATGCGTAGCGGCGGGTTTCTCTCCGTCAGGTGTAGTATGGCCGAACGGCCCCGCCGGCGGAAGGGGCCTGTTCGTGCGCGGAAGATCTGAAAGCTGCCGACCAGCCGCCCGGCTTCCCCCGGGCGGCGCAAGGCATAGAAGGGATGATCCCATATCCCCGCCCGCCGCGCCCGTGCCGCCGCTTCCAGCGCCAGCATCTCGGCCGCCAGCGCCCGGTTATCGGCAAAAGTATAGACCCGCGCCAGCCCGGCGCGCAGCATTTCCCCCTGCAGCCACAATTCGTCATCCTCGCGGGCCATATGGGCCAGCATCCGCCCGTGCCGGTCGTATCGCCGCCCGCCGGCGAACAGGAGGAAATCACGCCCCATCGCCAGTTCTTCCATATATTCCCGTGCGGGTTGTCCCAGTGGCCAGGGGGCGAAATTACGACGGCCGAGCGCGATTTTCGGCGCCTGTATGCCGACAAGACGGACGATGCGCCCATCGGCCAGGGTAACGGTATCGCCATCGCTGATTTCGGCGACGGTGCCCCGCCCCAGGGGGAAGAGTCGATGGCGGGCAGGCAGGGCCGGAACGGGCCGGGCGGCGACGGGCGAAGCAGGGGCAGGAAGGGCCGCCCGCCCCGCGCCGAGCGCGATCAGGCCGGGCAGTAGTGCCAGCAGGCGGCGGCGGTTCAGGCTGAATGCGGACGGGTGCAGAATCGGGTCCTCTGGCAAAACTGGTGGTTGGAAGCGGCGTGTCATTAGCATAGACTGGCGCCCGAATATGGCAATTCACGGCAATCTGGGGGTTGAGGTGCGCGTTTTATCCATGCTGGCGGTTGTGTTGTTCCTGTCCGTCCCTGCTATCGGCGATGCCCGCGCGGCGGGGGATGACGACCCGGCCTTCATCGCCTTTTCCGCCGCCTATTTCGATGTCAACAAGCAGGACGATACGGCAGGGGAACTGCGCATCGAATACCGTTCGAACAAGCGCTACTGGATCTTCAAGCCCTTCGGCGGTGTGATGGCCACCAGCGATGCGGCCTTTCATGCCTTTGCCGGGGTCGGGATCGACCTTTATTTCGGCCGCCGTTTCGTGGTGACGCCGAGCTTCGCCCCCGGTGTCTATTTCAGGGGCAGCGGCAAGGATCTGGGCTATCCGCTGGAATTCCGCTCCCAGATCGAATTCGCCTGGCGTTTCGACGATCGCTCCCGCCTCGGGATCAGCCTCAACCATATTTCCAACGCCAGCATCGGCGACCGGAACCCGGGGGTCGAGAGCCTGGCGATCACTTATTCGCTGCCCTTTTCAACCATCTTCGGCAACTGACTTTATCTTCGGCAACTGACCTTCCCTCTGCCGGCTGATTTGCGCCCGGCGCGATTCGCGCGTCGCGACGTCTGCTTCGGTTCGCATGCCGGGGTGCAGGCAGGGGGCGGAACCGTCCGGGCAACGGTCATGCCGACGTTCCGGCTGGATTTTCATGCTCTTAAACAACATATAAAAAATGTATATCATGAAAAAGACTCATTTTTCTTGATAAAATATGTCGATGCCCTATTTTCCATGTACAAACGTATAGCAAATTTAATCACATGATGTTCTTGTGAATTAAGGAGGGCGCCATGACCGCCAGCGTTATCACCGCATCTTCACTGGCCCTGGGCCACGTCGTCTATCTGCGCCAGGAGGGTGAATGTTGTCGGTGGCTGAGCGATATCCAGGCCGCGACCCTTTTCGGCGACAACGATCTGGAAGCCGCCATGGTCAGCGCCGCCGCTGCGGTGGCAGCCAATGAAATCGTCGATCCCTATGCGATTGCGGTCGATGTCAGGGGCGGTCGGATCGAGCCGCTGAGCCTGCGCGAACGCATCCGCGCCCATGGCCCGACCGTTGCCGGTGACAGCGCCCCGGCACCGCGTTCGGCCGCCTGAACAGGACAATATTCCAGGAACGAAACCCATGTACCGTTATGATGAATTCGATCACCGCCTGCTGAGCCAGCGCATCGGGCAATTCCGCGATCAGGTCGCGCGCCGCCTGTCCGGTCAGCTCGACGAGGATGCCTTCCGCCCCCTGCGCCTGCGCAATGGCGTTTATCTGCAGCTCAATGCCTACATGCTGCGGGTGAACATTCCTTATGGCCTGCTTTCGTCGCGTCAGTTGCGTCGCCTGGCCGATATCGCCGAACGCTATGACCGCGGCTACGGTCATTTCAGCACCCGCCAGAACATCCAGTTCAACTGGCCCAGGCTGGTGGATATTCCCGACATGCTGGCCGAACTGGCGGAAGTGGAGATGCATGCCATGCAATCCAGCGGCAACTGCATCCGCAACATCACCGCCGATCACCTGGCCGGCATCGCCGCCGATGAGGTGGCCGATCCGCGCCCCTATTGCGAGATCATCCGCCAGTGGTCGACCCTGCATCCGGAATTTTCCTTCCTGCCGCGCAAGTTCAAGATCGCCGTCAGCGGTGCCGCGCGCGACCGGGCCGCGGTACATGTGCACGATATCGGCATCCGCATCCGCCGCAACGAGGCAGGCGAGATCGGTTTTCATATTCTCGTCGGCGGCGGTCTGGGGCGCACGCCGGTCATCGGCAAGACGCTGCGCGAATTTCTGCCCGAGGCCGATCTGCTCTCCTATCTGGAGGCGGTGCTGCGCGTCTACAACCGTTATGGCCGCCGCGATAACAAATACAAGGCGCGGATCAAGATTCTGGTCAACGATCTCGGCATCGGGGCTTTTGCCGCGCTGGTCGAGGAGGAGTGGCAGCGCCTGCGCCACAGCGCCCTGCGTCTGGGGCCCGCGGATATCGAACGGATGAAGGCGCATTTCCCGCGTCCGGATTACCTGCCGCCGGTCAACGATACAAGCGAGTATGAGGCCCTGCGCCGCGACGATCCGGCCTTCGACCGCTGGGCAGAGAATGCCGTGTTCAGCCATCGTCAGCCCGGTTATGGCATCGTCATGGTGTCGCTGAAGCGGTCCGGACGGCCGACCGGGGATATGCGCGCCGATGAGATGCGCGCCCTGGCCCGCCTGGCCGAAGAATACGGTTTCGGCGAGATCCGGGTGACGCATCGGCAGAATCTGGTGCTGCCGGATGTGCCGCTGCACCGCCTGCCCTCATTATGGCGGGAATTGACGGCGCTGGATCTGGCCATGCCCAATCATGGCCTGCTCAGCGATATCATCGCCTGCCCCGGCATGGATTACTGCGCCCTGGCGACGGCGCGTTCCATCCCCGTGGCCCAGGCGATCGCGGAGCGTTTCGACGATCTGGATTACCTGCACGATATCGGCGATCTCAGCCTCAATATCTCGGGCTGCATCAATTCCTGCGCCCATCACAATGTGGCCAATATCGGCATTCTGGGCGTCGATAAGCGCGGGCAGGAGGTTTATCAGATCACCCTTGGCGGTTCCTCCGGCGACGATGCCGCCATCGGCAAGCGCATCGGCCCTGCCCTGCCGGCGGAGGACGTGCCCGCCGCCATCGAGGGGATCGTCGAGGCCTTCCTGGCCGAACGCGAAGGGGATGAGCGTTTCATCGACACCTATCGCCGTGTCGGCGATCAACCGTTCAAGGAGAGGGTCTATGCCTGAAATCGTTGCGATCAACGGCGCCAAGCCCGGAACCGACTGGCTGTTTGCCGAAGATGACGAGGTCGTGGCGCCGGATCGCCCGGCAGTTTTCTCCCTGTCCCGCTGGCTGGAGGCGGGCGGCAGGGGCGATGCCGGGCTGTTGCGGGGGGTCCGCCTGGATCCGGCGGACGATCCGGCCCTGCTGACGGGGCGTCTGGACGGGGTGGCGATGGTGGCGCTGCATTTCCCCGACCTCAACGAGGGGCGGCCCTACAGCCAGGCCCGTTTCCTGCGTGCCGAGCTTGGCTTCGGCGGTGAAATCCGCGCCCGCGGCGCCGTGCTGGCCGATCAGCTCTTGTTCATGGCCCGTTGCGGCTTCGATGTGTTCGAACTGGCCCCGGGGGTGGATCGCCAGGTGGCGCTGTCGGCGCTGTCGGCATTCGATATCGCCTATCAGCCGGCGCTGGCCGCGGGGAATGGCGATACGCTCTACAACCGGCTGCGCGCGGGGAGGGGGGCATGAGCGCGGCGGAAAAGATCGATATCGTCTCCCGCGCCGCGGCGCTGGAGGCAGAATACCGCAGCATGACGGCGCGCGCGATTCTGGAGGCTGCGATCAGGCGCCATTTCCCCGGGCGCATTGCCATGACCAGCTCGTTCGGTACCGAAGCGGCGGTGCTGTTGCATCTGGTGGCGCAGGTGGCGCCCGATCTGCCCATTCTGTTCATCGATACCGGCAAGCTGTTCGGCGAGACCCGGCGCTATCAGCAGGAACTTTGCGCCCGTCTGGGGCTGAGCGATATCCGGGTGCTGTCGCCGGCGGCGAAGGATGTGGCCGAACGGGACCCCGACGGGCTTTTGTTCACCCGCGATGCCGATGCCTGCTGCGATATCCGCAAGGTACGCCCGCTGGCGTCGGCGCTGGAGGATTTCGATGCCTGGATCACCGGGCGCAAGCGCTATCAGGGCGGGGAGCGGGAGAATCTGCCCATTTACGAGGCCCGCGGCAGGCGGATCAAAATAAATCCGCTGGCCTACTGGACGGCAGAGGATATCGATGCCTATTTTGAGGAACACGACCTGCCGCGCCATCCGCTGGAAGCGGACGGCTACCGGTCGATCGGCTGCATGAGCTGCACGGCACGCACCGCTCCGGGTGCCGATCCGCGCTCCGGCCGGTGGGCGGGGCAGGCGAAAACCGAATGCGGGATCCATATCAGCCTGGGGTAGGTCATGCGTCATTTTCCTCTGTTCTACGACCTGCGTGGCCGTAAGGTTCTGGTCGTGGGCGGGGGGGCGATGGCGGCGCGCAAGGCGTCGGCGCTGGCGCGTGCCGGGGCGCAGGTTCACATCGTTGCCGATAGGGTGGAGGCACCGGTCCGGGCCCTGCTCGATGACGGGCGGGCCGTGCTGGGTGCCGATCTTTTCGTCCCCGATCTGCTGGAGGGGATGACCCTGGCGGTTTCCGCCAGCGGCGAGGATGAGACGGACCGCGCCGTTTCCGCCGCGGCAAAAGCGCGTGGCATTCCCGTCAATGTCGTCGATAAGCCGGCGCTGTGCAGCTTTTACCTTCCTTCCATTGTCGATCGCTCGCCGCTGGTGGTGGCCGTATCTTCCGGCGGTGCGGCGCCGGTTCTGGCCAGGGGGGTGCGGGCGCGTATCGATGCCATGCTGCCCGCCGGTCTCGGCGCCCTGGCGGCCATGGCCGGGCGCTGCCGGCAACGGGTCGGCGAGCATTTGCAGCAAGGGCGTCAGCGTCTGCGCTTCTGGAACTGGGTTTTCCGCGGCCCGGTGGGCGAACGGGCCCTGTCCGGCGATATCGGGGGGGCGGAGGACGATCTGCTGCACGCCCTGACGGATCCGGATGCCCCGTGGCGGCGGGATGGCGGCAGGCTGCATCTTGTCGTCGCCCCCGGCGGGCGTTCGGATCATATCACCCTTGCCGCCCTGCAGATGATGCAGGAAGCCGATATTCTCTTTCACGATACGGGGATCGCCCGCGAATTGTGCGATCTGGCCCGCCGCGATGCCGATCTGGCGGCGGTGGCGGCGGAAGAACCGCTGGAGGCAATCGCCGCAGCGCTGGCCGATGGCCGCCGTGTCGTGCGCCTGTTCTCCGCGTCCCCCGATACCGCCCTTCTTTCAGCCTATGAAACGGCGCTGGGGCCGGGGCGGGCGGTTGTTCTGCCCTATCCGGCCATGGACGCGGAAAACGGCCAATCCTGAGTTCAGTGCCTGCGGATAAAGGGGGCCAGCAGCAGCCCTGCCGCCAGCCCGCCCAGATGCGCCTGCCAGGCGATGGTGGCACCGCCGGGGGCGGTAATCCCCGGTATGGCGAAGACGAGGTTGAGGCCGATCATGACGATAAGGAAGGTGACGATGCGCCGGGTCCGGTCTGCCCGGTGGGCGAACATGGCCGGCAGGCTGGCGCCCATCAGCGCATAGACGCCCGCCGATGCCCCCAGCACCACCGCATCCGGATTGCCGCCAAGCGCCATATGGGCAAAGGCCCCGGCAATGCCGCCGGTGATGAAGACGGCGAGAAAGCGCAGCGTTCCGGCCTGACGTTCGATGATGCTGCCGAAGGCGAGCAGAAAGCCGGCATTGATCAGCAGATGCATCAGATCGTAATGCAGGAACATATAGGTGACCAGCGGCAGTGCCGCCATCGGCTCCAGACCCCCGGCCGCCTGCATATGGGCCTCGAACAGGGCGGGGATGAAGGAAAACCGCGCCAATGCCCATTCCAGGCTGCGCTCCCCGGCCAGATTGAGCAGGGCATAGATGGCGATCATGATCAGGGTC
>JALXAG010000162.1 GCA_026992315.1 Sneathiellales bacterium
CCCGATGAAGTCGCCACCGCCGGGGGCACATGGCTGATCAGGCGCGGATCGAAGGGTGCGGGAATGATGTATTCGGGGCCGTAGCGCAGGCGCTTGCCCTTATAGGCGGCGGCGACTTCATCGGGCACATCCTCGCGGGCCAGTTCGGCGATGGCGCGTGCCGCGGCGACCTTCATCTCGTCATTGATGGTGGTGGCGCGTACATCCAGCGCACCGCGAAAGATGTAGGGGAAGCCCAGAACGTTGTTCACCTGATTGGGGTAATCGGAACGGCCGGTGGCCATGATGGCATCGTCGCGGATTTCGGCCACTTCCTCGGGCGTGATTTCCGGATCGGGATTGGCCATGGCGAAGATGATCGGCTTGTCGGCCATGCTTCTGACCATTTCCGGGGTCAGGGCCCCCCTGACCGACAGGCCGAGGAAGATATCCGCCCCCTTCATGGCATCGGCGAGGGTGCGGGCATCGGTTTCCACCGCATGGGCGGATTTCCACTGGTTCATGCCAGCTTCCCGGCCCTTGTAGACGACGCCGCGGCTGTCGCACAGGGTGATGTTCTCCCCGGGCATGCCCATGGCCTTCATCAGTTCCAGACAGGCGATGCCGGCGGCGCCGGCGCCATTGACGACCATGCGCGTTTCCCTGATGTCGCGCCCGGTCAGATGCATGGCGTTCAGCAATCCGGCGGCGCTGATGATCGCGGTGCCGTGCTGATCGTCGTGAAAGACCGGGATGTCCATCAGTTCGCGCAGGCGCTGTTCGATGATGAAGCATTCCGGCGCCTTGATATCCTCCAGATTGATGCCGCCGAAGGTGGGGCCGAGGAAGCGCACGGAATTGACGAATTCGTCCACGTCCTCCGTACCGATTTCGATATCCATGGCATCGATATCGGCGAAGCGCTTGAACAGGACGGCCTTGCCTTCCATCACCGGCTTCGAGGCCAGCGCCCCGAGATTGCCGAGACCCAGCACCGCCGTGCCATTGGAGATGACGGCGACCATATTGCCCTTGGCGGTGTAATCGTATGCGGTATCGGGGTTTTCCCGGATCGCCAGACAGGGCGCGGCGACACCGGGTGAATAGGCCAGCGACAGATCGGCCTGGGTGGTCAGCGGTTTCGTCGGCGTGATTTCCACCTTTCCCGGCTTGCCTTCGGTGTGAAATTTCAGCGCTTCTTCATATAGCTGGTCGCGTTTTTCGTCGCTCATCATTCCCATCCCGGGTCTGTTCGTTGCCCCACGGCTTCGGCCGTTTCCTCAGTCCCCCCGCAGGCTCCGCTGCCTGCGAATCAGGAGCCTCGGATCATCATAAGCAGAATGCCGGGCGGAAAAAACAGGCCAGGCTGCCGCAGTCCCATTTTCATTGTAATGCGGCAAATATCCCGGCAGATAATGCCCCTGATGACTTTTGCGCCGCCTCGGCTATTTTGAAGCGGCAAATGCACGGAGCGAAAGGACAAGGACGATCGTGAGCGAAACCCGCAGCGCAAAGGGGAAAAAGACGGCAGCGGCCGGGCCGACGCCGATGATGGCGCAATATCTCGATATCAAGAGCGCCCATCCCGATTGCCTGCTGTTCTATCGCATGGGCGATTTCTACGAGCTGTTTTTCGATGACGCGCTCAAGGCCTCGAAGGCGCTCGACATCACGCTGACGCGCCGCGGCAAGCATCTGGGCGAGGATATACCCATGTGCGGCGTGCCGGTGCATTCGGCCGAATCCTACCTGCTGCGTCTGATCGAAAAAGGCTACAGGGTCGCGGTCTGCGAGCAGGTCGAGGACCCGGCCGAAGCGAAGAAGCGCGGCGCCAAATCGGTGGTCCGGCGCGAGGTGGTTCGCGTCGTCACCCCCGGCACCCTGACCGAGGACAGCCTGCTGGAAACCCGCGCCAACAACTATCTGGCGGTGCTGGCGCGGGCGGCAGGGGCGCTGGCGCTGGCCTGGGTCGATATTTCAACCGGCGCGGTTTCGGTGATGGAGACCGATGAAAACCGCCTCGGTGCCGATCTGGCGCGTCTTCAGCCGGGCGAGCTGGTCCTGCCCGAATCGCTGGCGGCAGCGGATTGGGGGTTCGATCCGGAGGAATATCTCGCCAATGGCCGGGCCTCGCTCAGCATTCAGCCGGATGCCCGCTTCGACAGCCGTGCCGGCGAGCACCGGCTGAAAACGCTTTACGGTGTCGCCACCCTGGATGCCTTCGGCCGTTTCACCCGTGCCGAGATCGCGGCGCTGGGGGCGCTGGTCGATTATGTGGAGCTGACCCAGAAAGGCCGCCTGCCGGTTCTTCGCCCGCCGCAGAAACTGAATGCCTCCGGTGTGATGGCGATCGATGGCGCCACCCGGCGCAATCTGGAAATCACCCGCAGCCTGTCGGGGGAAAAGAAGGGGACATTGCTGCACAGCATCGATCTGACCGTCAGCGGCCCCGGTGCCCGTCTGCTCGCCGCCCGGATCGGCGCGCCGCTGACCGACCGGGAAGCGATCGGCCGCCGCCTCGATGCCGTGGCCGCCTTTACCAATATGGCGGAGATGCGCGCGCAATTGCGTGAAATGCTCTCCGCCTGTCCGGATATCGAACGGTCGCTGTCGCGGCTTTCGCTGGGCCGTGGCGGCCCGCGCGATCTCGCGGCCATCCGCGACGGTCTGTCCCGGGCCTGGGCGGTGCGCGATCTGCTGCGCGGCGCCGAGGATCCGGCGCTTTCTTCCCTGTTGTCGGGGATCGATATTCCCCATCCCCTGCTGGAGACATTGGAACGTGCCCTGGATGCCGATCTGCCCCTGCAGGCGCGCGATGGCGGCTTCATTATCCGCGGTTACGATCCGGTGCTCGATGAGTTGCGTCAGCTCCGCGATGAAAGCCGCCGTCATATCGCGGCCCTGCAGGCGAAATATGCCGCGCTCAGCGGTGTGAGCAATCTGAAGATCCGTCATAACAATGTGCTCGGATATTTCATCGAAGTGACCTCGCGCCATGCGGCGGCGATGAAGGAGCCGTTCATTCACCGCCAGACCATGGCCAATGCCGTGCGCTACACCACCGGCGAGCTGGCGGAGCTGGAGGAAAAGATCCGTTCCGCCGGGGAAAAGGCGCTGGCGCTGGAGGCGGAACATTTCGAGCGTCTTTGCGCCATGGTGCTGGAAGAGGCGCGGCGGCTTGGCGATATCGCGATGACGCTGGCGCGTCTCGATGTCGCGGCGGCGCTGGCGGAACTGGCCTGCCGGCGCAACTATACCCGCCCCGAGATAGACGACAGCACGGCATTTGAAATCACCGCCGGGCGCCACCCGGTGGTCGAGGCGGCGCTGGAAGGCGAGGGCGCGGGGGCCTTCATTCCCAATGACTGCCGTCTGAACGAAGAGGAGCGGCTGTGGCTGATCACCGGGCCGAACATGGCGGGCAAATCGACCTTTCTGCGCCAGAACGCCCTGATCGCCATTCTGGCGCAGATGGGCTCCTTCGTTCCGGCGGAACGGGCGCGCATCGGCATCGTCGATCAGCTTTTCAGCCGTGTCGGCGCGGCCGACGATCTGGCGCGCGGGCGCTCCACCTTCATGGTGGAGATGGTGGAAACGGCCGCGATCCTCAATCAGGCGGGGCCGCGTTCGCTGGTGATACTGGACGAGATCGGCCGGGGCACCGCCACTTATGACGGCCTGTCGATTGCCTGGGCGACGGTGGAGCATCTGCACGAGGTCAACCGCAGTCGCGCCCTGTTCGCCACGCATTATCACGAACTGACAGTGCTCTCGGCCAAGCTGCCGGCGCTGGGCAATTACACGGTCAGGGTGCGCGAATGGCAGAATGAGGTGATTTTTCTCCACCAGCTCGCCCCTGGCGCTGCGGATCGTTCCTACGGCATTCAGGTGGCCCGGCTGGCCGGGCTGCCGCCTGCGGTATTGGAGCGGGCGGAGGCGGTGCTGCGCGGGCTGGAGCAGGGCGAGGCCTCCAGCGCCGCCGTCCGGCTGGCCGATGATCTGCCCCTGTTCGCCGCCACCGCCACCCGCCGGGAGACGACGGCACCGTCCCCGGTTCTGGCGCGGCTTGAAGCCGTCAATCCCGACGATCTGACCCCGCGCGAGGCGCTGGAGCTGCTGTATGAACTGAAGGATCTGAGCCGGGCGGAGCCGTGATCCGGCCGGCAGGCGCAGCCCTGCTGTTTCGGCGCGGAATTCACGGTGCAGCAGGCAGGAGGAGCGAATGAAAGCCTATTGTTGCGATAAGCCCGGCTCCGGCCGGGTTGCGGGTCATGAGTTGGCCGATCCCCGGCCGGGGATCGGGGAAATATTGCTGAAGGTGCGCGCCTGCGGCGTCTGCCGCACGGATCTGCATCTGGTCGATGGCGAATTGCCGGACTCCCTGCCCGGTGTCGTGCCGGGTCATGAAATCGTCGGCGAGGTGGTGGAAACGGGTCCCGGCGTTTCCGGCGATTTTCGCCCCGGCCTGCGCATCGGCGTACCCTGGCTGGGATTTGCCTGCGGGGAATGCGCCTATTGCCGCCGCGGCCAGGAAAATCTGTGTCCCGAGGCCCGTTTCACCGGTTATCAGCGCCATGGCGGCTATGCAGAAATGGCGGTGGCCGATGCCCGTTTTTGCTTTCCCTTGCCCGATTTCTATTCCGATGTCGAGGCAGCGCCGCTGCTTTGCGCGGGGCTGATCGGCTACCGCGCCTATCGCCGGGCCGGGCTCGGCGGCAAGATCTGCGTGGCCGGGCAGCGGATCGGCCTGTATGGCTTCGGCGCCGCCGCCCATATCATTGCCCAGGTCGCCCGCCATCAGGGGCATGAGGTTCTGGCCTTCACCCGCCCAGGAAGCCCCGAGAC
>JALXAG010000163.1 GCA_026992315.1 Sneathiellales bacterium
GTACTGAACGCCCCGGCAACGGAAGAAACAGGGCCGGAGCCCATCCGCATCGGGCTGCTGCTGCCCCTGTCCGGCCCGGCGCGTCCCGTCGGCACCGCCTTGCTGAACGCGGCGGAGATGGCGCTGTTCGATATCGGCGACAAACGCCTGATGATTCTGCCCGCCGACACGAAAGGCACCGCCGAAGGCGCCAGGGAAGCGGCCGCGCGGCTGTTGGCGGAAGGGGTGGAGATTCTTCTCGGACCGTTGTTTTCGCGATCCGTCATCGCCGTGAAGCCGCTTGCCGGCGAGCGTCAGGTTGCCGTTATCGCCTTTTCCAACGACCGCAATGCCGCGGGCGATGGCGCCTATCTGCTCGGCATCCTTCCGGAGGAGGAGGTCGAACGCATCGGCGGTTTCGCCGCCGGTCAGGGGCTGCGCCGCATCGGCGCCTTTCTGCCCGATAATGCCTATGGCCGCAAGATCGCGGCAGCACTGGACGCGGCATCGCGGCGCTATTTCCTCGATCCTGCGCGCACGGCCTTCTACCCGGCCGATGCGCCGGCAGGCAGCGAAACCCTGACCTCCATCGCCCGCGATTTCGCCGATTTCGACCGCCGCGCCGCGGCGCTGCGCCAGGAACGGGCGCGGCTGAAGGGCAGCAGCGACCCGGCGGCAAAAGCGGCGCTGGCACGTCTGAAAAACCGGGACAGCTTCGGCCCGCCGCCCTTCGATGCCGTATTGCTGGCCGAAGGCGGTTCCCGCCTGCAGGCCGTGGCACCGCTGCTGTCCTATTTCGATATCGACCCGGCGGAAATCCGCTATCTGGGCACCAGCCAGTGGTACCGGCCGGAAACGCTGAAAGAACCCTCGGTCCAGGGCGGATGGTTCACCGCCCCGCCGCCGGTGATGATCGAAGCCTTCAGGAACAAGTACCGCGCCACCTTCAAAACCCTGCCGCCTGCGATCGCCTCGCTTGGCTATGACGCCATCGCCCTGGCCGCCACCCTGGCCGGCGATGCCCCCGATCCGGTCAGCCGCTTCAGCCCCCAGGCGATCACCGCCGAGGACGGTTATGCCGGCTATACCGGAATCTTCCGTCTGCGCCCGGACGGAACGGCGGAACACGGGCTGGCGGTACTGCAGGTCACCCGCGAGGGGTTCCGCGTTCTCGACCCCGCCCCGCAGAGCTTCACGCCGCTGACCAACTGAAGCAGGCTCAGGATCCCCTAGCACAGCAGGCGGCGCAATATTTCATCGAGCACCAGCCGCCCGCCGGGCTGCAGGACGAGCCGGTCCTTCTCCTGCCGCAGCAGACCCATGGCGGACAATTCGTCAACGGCATCCGTATTCACCGTATCGCCGATACGCCGTCCCGTGCGCCGGGCGAAAACCCCGGCATCGATGCCTTCGCGCAGGCGCAGCCCCATCATCAGCGCTTCTTCCGCCGCCTGTGCGGCGGGGATGACACGCGTTTCCCGCCTGCCATCGCCCTGCTGTTCCACCCGCTCAAACCAGGCTTCGGGCTTTGCCGCCGCAACCGTTGCCAGCCGCCTGCCTTCACGATCGCGGAAACGTCCGTGGGCGCCGGGGCCGATACCGATATAATCGCCATATCGCCAATAGGTCAGGTTATGGCGGGATTCCTCACCGCTGCGGGCATGGTTGGAAATCTCATAGGCGGGCAGACCGGCGGCCGTACAGATATCCTGCGTCAGATCGTAAAGTCCGGCGCTGCTGTCGGGATCCGCTGGCTGCCATGCCCCGCGGCGCACGGCCCCGGCAAAACCGGTATTGGCCTCTATCGTCAACTGATAAAGGGACAGATGGCCCGTATCGAAAGCAAGCGCCCGCTGCAGCTGCGCCCGCCAGTCTTCCGCCGACTGACCGGGCAGGGCATAGATCAGATCGAAGGAAACGCGCGCGAAACAATCCTGCGCGGTTGCGATGGCCGCCTCCGCCTCCGCCGCTGAATGGATGCGACCGAGGAAACGCAGCGCCTGATCGTTGAAGGATTGCACCCCCAATGACAGGCGGTTGACGCCGGCGGCGGCGAAATCGCGAAAGCGGGCGCGGTCCACGGTGCCGGGATTGGCCTCCAGCGTGATTTCGGCCTGTCCCGCAGGTGGCCACAGCGCCAGCGCGCGTTCGATGATTGCCGCAACCGTATCGGGCGCCATCAGCGACGGCGTGCCCCCGCCGAAAAAAATACTGCCGAGCGGGGCGCCGGGATGCAGGGCTGCCAGGCTGTCCAGCTCACGCAGCAGCGCCGCCTGCCAGCGCCGGTGATCGACGTGCTCGCGTACATGGCTGTTGAAATCGCAATAGGGGCATTTGGCCAGGCAGAACGGCCAGTGAACATACAGGGCCAGCCCGTCGTCGCCGGGCATATTCCCTGCCGTGTCATTCCTGACGGAAGCAGGCATCGATCATCTGGCGGAAGGCATCGGCACGATGCGACATGGCATGTTTTTCCGCCGGCGCCATTTCACCGAAGGTCTGCTCATGACCGAGAGGCTGAAAAATCGCATCGTAGCCGAAGCCGTTCTCGCCCCGCCCCGGCCAGACGATGCGCCCCGCGACCTTGCCCAGAAAGCTTTCCGTATGGCCATCCGGCCAGGCCAGACACAACGCACAGTGAAAGGCCGCGCCGCGGCGGGCGGCATCGCGGGCGCCGACCTTTTCCAGAGCCTGTTCCACCTTCGCCATCGCCGTGGCGAAATCGCCGCCATCGGCCCAGCGGGCGGAATAGATCCCCGGCGCCCCGTCCAGCGCGTCGACACAAAGCCCCGAATCGTCTGCCAGCGCCGGCATGCCGGTGGCCCTTGCCGCCGCCAGCGCCTTGATACGGGCATTGGCGATAAAGCTGTCGCCATCCTCCACCGGTTCGGGCAGCTCCTTATCGCGCGCCGAAAACACCTGAACGCCGAATGGCCTGAGCAGATCCGCGATCTCCCGGTATTTGCCCATATTATGGGTGGCGACGATCAGCGTCCCGCCCGTGAAGGCCCTGTACGTGTTCATAACCCCAGAGCCTGCCGCTGAAGGGCACATAATTCGGCAATGCCGGCCTTGGCCAGGGCCAGCATGGTCAGAAACTGATCTTCCGCAAAGGGTTTGTCCTCGGCCGTTCCCTGAATTTCAATGATATTGCCGCCATCGGTCATGACGAAATTCGCATCGGCAGCGGCATTCGAATCCTCGGCGTAATCCAGATCCAGAACCGGCTGACCGCCGTAGATGCCGCAGCTTACCGCAGCCATCTGATCCTTCAGGGGAATTTCCTCGATCATGCCCTTGTCGAACATCCACTGAAAAGCCAGATGCAGCGCGACATAGGCGCCGGTAATCGATGCCGTGCGCGTTCCCCCGTCGGCCTGCAATACATCGCAGTCGATGCGGATCTGGCGTTCGCCCATGGCCTCCAGATCGCTGATCGCGCGCAGGGAGCGGCCGATCAGGCGCTGAATTTCCTGTGTACGGCCCGATTGTTTGCCCCGCGCCGCCTCGCGGTCGCCACGGCTGTGCGTTGCCCGCGGCAGCATGCCGTATTCCGCCGTGATCCAGCCGCGTCCGGAATTGCGCAGAAAGGGCGGCACCCGTTCCTCGACGCTGGCGGTACACAATACATGGGTATCGCCGCATTTGATCAGGCAGGATCCTTCGGCATATTTGGCGAAGCCCGGCATGATTTCCACCGCGCGAAGCTGGTCGGCATTCCGTCCCGAGGGGCGCATTCTCATTCTCCTGGGTTTTTGTGTTGGCGCGATTGCGCGGCAATTGCGAATTTGTCTAAACCGCCTGCCCGATTGACGCAAGCCCCGTGCCTTCCTACATTTCAGCCAGGTGTGGCATGGTGTCCCGTCGCCCGGCGCAAGCCGCTGAAGATGCGGCGGGCACAAGCAGTAAGCAGAGGTGACGACGAATGCAGCAGCCAATACCCGTCATCGAGGAATTGAACAAGCGTTCGCGTGACATTTTCCGCCATATCGTCGAAACCTTCATGGAAACGGGCGAGCCCGTCGGCTCCCGCTACATATCCAAGCTGCCCGATATCCATCTGTCGGCGGCATCGGTCCGCAATGTCATGTCGGATCTGGAGGATGCCGGCCTGCTCTATTCGCCGCATACCTCGGCCGGGCGTCTGCCGACGGAACTGGGACTGCAGCTTTTCGTTCACGGCTTTCTGGAAATCGGCGATATCGACGAGGCGGACCGGGAATCCATCACCGCCCGCTGCCAGACCCAGGGGCGCAGCATCGAAGACATGCTGGGCGAGGCCAGTTCGGTACTCTCCGGCCTGTCCCAATGCGCGGGGCTGGTCATCGCGCCCAAGCTGGAAACGCCGCTGAAACATCTCGAATTCGTCAGCCTCGGTCCCGGCCGGGCCCTTGTCGTCATGGTCACCGCCTCCGGCATGGTGGAAAACCGCATTATCGACCTGCCGGCGGGAATCACTCCTTCCATGCTGGTCGAGGCGGGCAATTATCTTTCCGAACGGCTGCAGGGGCGCACCATACGCGAAGCGCGCGCCAGCATCCTCGCTGAACTGAAAAACCGCCAGCAGCAACTAGACGATCTGACCAGCCGCCTGATCGAAAGCGGTCTGGCGGAATGGAGCGGCGAAGGTCCGCATCGTCTCATCGTGCGCGGACGCGCCAATCTGCTGGAAAATGTTCATGCGCTCGAGGATCTGGAGAAGGTCCGCCTCCTCTTCGAGGAGCTGGAGCGCAAGCGCGATTTCGTCAACCTGATCGACATCACCGACGGATCGGACGGGGTGCAGATCTTCATCGGCGCCAAGAACCGCCTGTTCAGCATGAGCGGATCGTCGGTGATCGTCTCCCCCTTCAAGGACAGCCAGCAGAATATTGTCGGCGCGATCGGGGTAATTGGCCCCACGAGGTTGAATTATGCCCGCATCGTCCCCATGGTAGACTTCACGGCAAAAGTTATCGGGCGGCTGATCGGCTGACATCTGCCGGCCGCCACAGAAGGAGTAACGGAATATAATGAACAGCACGGACAAGGAAGCCCGGACGGAAGAAGAAATAGCCAGCGAAGAAGCTGCAAAGGCCGCGGCAATGGCAGCGGCAGAAGCGGCAGGCGAAGATGCCGATGACGGCAGCAACGCCGAAGCCGGCGAAAGCGATCCTGCCGCGCTCGAACAGCAGTTGGCCGAAATGAAGGAAAAGCTGCTGCGCAGCATGGCCGACAATGAAAACCTCCGTCGCCGCGCCCAGCGCGAAAAGGAGGATGCCAGCAAATACGCCATTTCCAATTTCGCCCGCGACTTGTGCGAGATTGCGGACAATCTGCGCCGCGCCATCGACAGCGTGCCCGAGGAACGGCGCCAGGACGAAGCCGTGAAACCGCTGCTCGAAGGGGTTGAGATGACGGAAAAAGCCCTCCTCAACCTGTTCGAACGCTATGGCATCCGCCCTGTGCATCCTCATGGCGAGAAATTCGATCCCAATCTGCACGAGGCGCTGAGCGAGGCCCATGACGAAGAAGCCGCCCCCGGCACGGTGCTGCATGTGATCCAGACCGGCTATGCCATCAAGGACCGGCTGCTGCGTCCGGCCCGTGTGGTCGTGGCCAAGGCACCGCCGAAGAACAACGTCGACACCAGCGCCTAATAGGAAAATTGTATACACTCAGGCGGCCTGTGTTGGCCGCCTGTTTTTTTATAGGACGATGGTAAACATCGCACTCACAACATCGGTGCTGCGGGATCGTGCGTCTTCAGCCGTGCGGCTGCCCGCCGGCGCGATGACACGGCATAGCAATAGGCACAGCCCTGAACGCAACTGTCATAGGCGCCGATATCGCGGCTTTCATGGCAGAGACAGCCGGGGCGATTGCCCTTGACCCGCGCCTTCAGAACCGCCCCGCGGCGGCGCAGACGATCGGCATCGATACATCGGGCGGGCGGGATGCCGGCCTGCTGAATCTCCGGTTGCGAACACAGGCTGACACCGATACCGGCGCTACGGGCGATATCCGCCAGCCTGCCCAGCAGAGCCGCCTTTTTTGCAAGTGGCGGATCGTGCCATGCGAACCCGCCTTCCCGGGCGGCCCGGTTCATGTTGCGCCGGGTCTTCGCATATGGCTGCATGAAGGAAACGACACATTCATCGACATAGCCGCGGAGGGCCGCGCAGAAATTCCCGAACCGCTCCAGATGCATCGCCATCCAGCCATCGTCGCCCGCTCTTGCCGTTGCAACGATCGGGTCGTAACGCCACACCACCGCACCGGCACCGCAAAGATCGACGATCCGGCACATCTGGCCGATGGCCGTTTCCGCATCGATGACCGAACGTTCCAGCGCCCGGCCGTTGCCGGTCAACGTGAAGCTGCAGTAAAAGGCCCTCCGCGCGCGCATCAGGCGCGCCAGCACCGGCATGAAGGGGGCGGCGTTGCGGGTCCAGAAGACGAAGCCGGATGCCTGCTCCCGCTCCAGCGACACCCGATAGGGCCTGCCGCCATACGGATTGGTCACATCGGCGAAACCGGCATCGAGGCGGGCGGCAAACCAATCGGCATAAAGGGCCGGTATATCGGTGCGGTAACTGGCAGACACAATCATGCGGGCGCTTTCCCATCCGAAACGGCAACGGCCGCTCCAGCATATTCCGGCGGGTTGGGGGCGGAAAAATACTTTATGCAAATTTCTCTTCCCCCGGCGGGTTGCGGGGGGATGGTATCGCTCTTATATAACCTGCAAAGGTGGTTCACCGCCCTAGTGCTCCGCCGGAAATTTAAAGGGGTGCGTGTCCGGTGCATGATGTGGCCGGATGCCACCGCCGCTGAAAGAGAGGTTTACAACAATGGCAAAAGTAATCGGTATTGACCTTGGCACCACGAATTCGTGCGTTGCCATCATGGATGGGAAAGAACCGAAAGTCATCGAAAACCAGGAAGGCATGCGGACGACGCCGTCCATGGTCGCCTTCACTGAAGATGGCGAACGGCTGGTTGGCCAGCCGGCCAAACGTCAGGCCGTGACCAATCCTGAAAACACGCTGTTTTCGATCAAACGCCTGATCGGCCGGTCCTTCGACGACCCGGTCGTTCAGAAAATGAAGGAGATGGTCCCCTACAAGATCGTCAAGGCCGATAATGGCGATGCCTGGGTGGAAGTGAAGGGCGAGAAATACGCCCCCTCGCAGATCTCCGCCTTCATCCTGCAGAAGATGAAGGAAACCGCCGAAGCCTATCTGGGCGAGACGGTCACGCAGGCCGTGATCACCGTGCCCGCCTATTTCAACGATGCCCAGCGCCAGGCCACCAAGGATGCCGGGCGTATCGCCGGGCTGGAGGTGCTGCGCATCATCAACGAGCCGACGGCGGCCTCCCTGGCCTACGGTCTGGACAAGACCGATGGCAAGACCATTGCGGTCTATGACCTGGGTGGCGGCACCTTCGATATCTCGACGCTGGAAATCGGCGACGGTGTGTTCGAAGTGCGCTCCACCAATGGCGACACCTATCTCGGCGGCGAAGACTTCGATCAGGTGCTGCTGAACTATCTGGCCGATGAATTCGAAAAGGAAAACGGCATCGATCTGCGCAAGGACCGCCTGGCCCTGCAGCGGCTGAAGGAAGCGGCTGAAAAAGCGAAGATCGAGTTGAGCTCCTCGACCCAGACGGAGATCAACCTGCCCTTCATCACGGCCGATCAGAGCGGACCGAAGCATCTGACCATGAAGCTGACCCGCGCCAAGCTGGAACAGCTTGTCGATCCGCTGATCAAGAAGACGATCGAGCCCTGCAAGGCGGCGCTGAAGGATGCCGGCCTGTCGGCGGGTGAAATCGACGAGGTGATCCTGGTCGGCGGCATGACCCGCATGCCCAAGGTCGCGGAAACCGTCAAGGAATTCTTCGGCCGCGAACCGCATAAGGGTGTCAACCCGGACGAGGTGGTGGCCCTGGGTGCCGCCATTCAGGCCGGCGTGCTGCAGGGCGACGTCAAGGACGTTCTGCTGCTGGATGTGACGCCGCTGTCGCTGGGTATCGAAACCCTGGGCGGTGTGTTCACCCGGCTGATCGACCGCAACACGACCATCCCGGCCAAGAAGAGCCAGGTCTTCTCGACCGCCGAGGACAATCAGAGCGCGGTGACGATCCGTGTCTTCCAGGGCGAGCGCGAGATGGCGGCCGACAACAAGCTGCTCGGCCAGTTCGACCTGGTCGGCATTGCGCCGGCGCCCCGTGGCGTGCCGCAGATCGAAGTGACCTTCGACATCGACGCCAACGGCATCGTCAACGTCTCGGCCAAGGACAAGGCCACCGGCAAGGAACAGGCCATCAAGATTCAGGCCTCCGGCGGTTTGTCTGAAACCGACATCGAGAAGATGGTCAAGGATGCCGAGGCGCATGCCGAGGAGGACAAGAAGCGCCGCGCCCTGGTCGAAGCCCGCAACCAGGCCGAAGCGCTGATCCACAGCACCGAAAAATCCCTGGCCGATGCCGGCGACAAGGTGCCTGGCGATGTCAAGTCCTCGGTCGAAGCTGCGATCGAGAATCTGCGCAAGGCCATGGAAGGCGAAGACAAGGATGCCATCGAGGCCAAGACCCAGGAACTGGCCCAGGTTTCGATGAAGCTTGGCGAAGCCGTCTACAAGGATCAGGGTGAAGGCGCTGCCGCCGCCGGCGGGGAAAGCGCCGGCACGGCCTCTTCCGGCACAGACGAGGATATCGTCGATGCCGATTTCGAAGAGGTCGATGACAGCAAGAATGACAAATCGTCCTGATCAGGGCATGATACGGCCCGCCCTTACGGGGGCGGGCCGCTTTTGCGTATCTCACGGGCAATCGTGACGGCAAGCATCGGCTGCCCGCATACCCGCAGGAGATGGGTTCACGATATGTCACGGTACCATGGCAAGAATTGATTATTACGAATTGCTCGGCGTTGCCCGCGATGTCGATGCTGCGGAACTGAAACGCGCCTTCCGCAAGAAGGCAATGCAGTATCACCCCGACCGCAATCCCGGCGATGCCGAGGCGGAAGCGAAATTCAAGGAACTCAACGAGGCCTATGAGGTCCTGAAGGATCCGGACAAGCGCGCCGCCTACGACCGCTACGGCCATGCGGCCTTCGACGGGCCGGGCGGGGGAGCCGGCGGTTTTGGCGCCGGTCAGGGCCACGGTTTCGATTTCAGCGATATCTTCGAGGATATCTTCGGCGATTTCATGGGCGGACAGCGCGGCGGCGGACGGCGCGGCGGCGATCTGCGCTACAATCTCGAAATCACGCTGGAAGACGCCTATTTCGGCAAGGAAGTCGAAATCACCGTTCCCAGCATGGCGCCCTGCGATGAATGCGGCGGCGAAGGCACGGCGCCGGGCTCCAGCCCGAGCACATGCATAACCTGCCATGGCCGCGGCAAGATCCGCGCCCAGCAGGGTTTCTTCACGATCGAACGCAGTTGCCCTGTCTGCAACGGCGCCGGCATGGTGATCGAGGATCCGTGCAAGAAATGTCAGGGCCGCGGCCAGGTCCATCGCGAAAAGAAGCTTTCGGTCAAAATCCCTGCCGGCATCGAGGACGGCACCCGCATCCGCCTGGCCGGCGAAGGCGAACCCGGCATGCGCGGGGCCCCGGCGGGGGATCTGTACATTTTCATCAGCGTCGCTCCGCATCGGATGTTCCGCCGCGAAGGCGCCCATATTCATTGCCGGGTACCGATCCCGATGACCGTCGCCGCCCTGGGCGGGCCGATCGAGGTGCCGACGCTCGGCTCCGGCAAGGCGCGGATACAGATTCCGGCCGGCACCCAGACAGGACGGCAGATCCGCCTGAAAGGCAAGGGTATGCCTGTGCTGCACGGACATGATCACGGTGATATGTATATCGAGGTCGTGGTTGAAACGCCGGTTAACCTGACCAAGCGCCAACGCGAGCTTCTGCGCGAATTCGGCGAGGAATCCGGCGAACGGAACAATCCCGAAAGCACAGGCTTTTTCCAGCGCGTCAAAGAGCTGTGGGACGATCTGACGGAATGATGCCGGCCACCGGCATACAGGCGGCATGGGGGAAGAGGATATGTACAGCATCGGCATTACCGGCATTGGCGGGCGCATGGGGCGCATGCTGCTCAGCGAAACCCTGAACCGCGACGACTGCCGCATCGCCGGCGGTACGGAACGGGCCGGCAGCCCGCTTATCGGCACGGCGCTGAAGGAACTCGATGCCCGGGCGCCGGACGACATCCTTGTCGGCGACGCGCCGGAAGCGCTGTTCGAACAGGCCGATGTGGTGATCGATTTCACCATGCCGCAGGCAACGCTGGCCAATGCCGAAATCGCGGCCCGCACAGGCAGGGCCATGGTCATCGGCACCACCGGCTTCAGCGCCGAAGAGGAAAAGCGCATCGAGGATGCCGCCGCCACGGCACCGATCGTCAAGGCCGGGAATATGAGCCTCGGCGTCAATCTGCTGGTACAGGTCACCCGTCAGGTGGCCCGGGCGCTGGATCTCGATTTCGATGCCGAAATCGTCGAAATGCATCACCGTTACAAGATCGACGCCCCCAGCGGCACGGCACTGATGCTGGGCAGGGCCGTCGCCGAAGGACGCGGGCAGGACCACGATGCCGTGGCCGTTCGCGGACGCGACGGTATCACCGGCGAGCGCCCGCGCGGCGCCATCGGCTATGCCGCATTGCGCGGCGGCAATGTCGTCGGCGATCACACGGTGATTTTCGCCGCCGATAACGAACGTATCGAGCTCACCCACAAGGCCGCCGACCGCGCCATCTTCGCCCGCGGCGCCCTGCATGCGGCCCTGTGGCTGAAGGGCCGCGCCCCCGGCCTCTATTCCATGGCCGATGTGCTTGGTTTGCAGGCATAATTTCCTAAGTAAATATACACAAGAATACATATAATTAATAAATTACTATATCAAGGTAATAATAACAGATAGCAAATACCTAAATAAATTCATAAGATATAAATACAGTGAATAATAATTTGAAGATTTCTACATGCCAAAATACAAAGTATAGACAAGGTATTTTATTTACGAAAATTTAACCTGCCCGCCGCACCCTCAATAGCACAAAAACAACCTGCTTACGCATACAGACCCTGAAGAATGGTCACGGCGGTAATCTGCGCCTGGCATATATTGAGGGAAACCAGAACCATGACCATAACTGAGATTGTGAAGAACCCGGGCAGCCTGAAAATCTCCGCCAAACTGCCCTTGGTAATTCTCGCTTTTTGCATTCTTGTCGGAACCAGCATCGGCATTTCCAGCTATGTCAAATCCCGCCAGACCATCAAGGAAGAGGCGATAGAAAAGCTCACTGCACTGGCGGATGCCAGGCAGGTGGCCATTCGTGAATATCTCGATTCAATCCGTAACGATTTGTCCTTTATTGCAGACAGCCCGACCACTTTGGATGCACTACGTGCCTTCCGCAAGGACTGGCAAAAACTGGCCAAGAACGGCAACCCGACCGATATGCTGCAAAGTCTTTACATCAAGAACAATCCCTATCCGGTCGGAGAAAAGGAAAAGCTCGATACGGCACAGGATAATAGCGACTATTCGGCAGATCATGCAAAATACCATCCCTGGTTCCGTTCTTTTCTGAAAAAACGCGGTTATTACGATATCTTTCTGTTCGATACCAATGGCAACCTGGTCTACACCGTGTTCAAGGAACTGGACTATGCCACCAACCTGAACAGCGGACCGTGGAAGGATACGGATCTGGGCAATGCCTTCAGGGCAGCACTGTCTGCCGGAAAACCCGGTGATCAATATTTCTTCGATTTCAAGCCCTATGCCCCCAGCCATGATGCCCCGGCAAGTTTCATTGCCACCCCCCTGGTCAATGAAAAGGGCAAGGTTGAAGGCGTCCTCGCCTTTCAAATGCCGATCGACCGGATCAACCGGGTTATGCAGGTTGCATCGGGCCTGGGAGAAACCGGGCAGTCCTATCTGGTCGGAAGCGACTTCCTGATGCGTTCGGACAGCCGTTTTGCCAAGGAAAGCACCATTCTGAAACAGCGGGTGGACACCCCCGCGGTTCAGGCGGCCCTGAAGGGACAGAGCGGGGCGATGGAAACAGTGGACCAGGACGGGCATATGGTTGAAACTGCCTACCTTCCGCTGGAATTTCTTGGCAGTCGTTTTGCCGTCATTACCGAGATCACCAAAGACGAACTGTTCGCCCCCGTCATCAGCATGCGCAATCAGATGTTGCTGATCGGCGTTTCGGTTTTGATCGTGGTTGGCCTGGCCGGGCTTTACGTTGCCCGCGGCATCACCCGTCCGTTAAGCGCCATTGCAGAAACCATGAGGAAGATGGCGCAGGGTGACCTGAAGTTGACCGTTCCGTACCGCGACCGCCCCGATGAAATCGGCGAAATGGCTTCGGCCCTCGAGGTATTCCGCGAAAAATCACAGGAAGCAGAACGCCTGGCCGAAGAAAACCGCAAGGCCGAACTCGAACGTGCCGAAGCGGAAAAGCGTCGCCTGAAAGAAGAGGCAGAACGCCGCGCCGAAGAACAAAAACGCGAAGAAGCCGCACGCGAAGAGGCACGCCGTCAGCTTCTCAATGAAATGGCTCTGGATTTCGAAGCATCGGTCAGCACCCCGTTGCAGCAGCTGGAGAACTCCACCATTCAGATGGAGAATGCGGCCAATATGCTGGTTGAAATGGCGCAGCAAACTGCCGAAGAAAGCAGCATTGCCGCATCCGCCACGGAAGAGGCAACCCATAATGTACAGGCTGTTGCCGCTGCCAGCGAGGAAATGTCCCAATCCATCGCCGAGATATCGCGGCAAATGGAACAGACGAGAAATGTCAGCGAACAGGCAGTGCAGGATGCCGAACGCTCCACGGCAGCCGTGGGCAGACTGTCTGAAACGGCAGATCGTATCGGCGAAGTTATTGCCCTGATCAATGACATAGCCAGCCAGACCAACCTGCTGGCCCTGAACGCAACGATCGAGGCCGCCCGGGCCGGAGACGCCGGAAAAGGGTTTGCCGTTGTTGCAAACGAAGTCAAAAGTCTGGCTACTCAGACGGCACGAGCGACAGAAGATATCTCCAAACAAATTGCGGACATGCAGGATGCGACCAGATCCGCGGTCGATGCCATTCATGCCATCAATGAAGTCATCAATACGATCAACGCGACTGCAGTCAACGTTACCTCCGCAATTGAACAGCAATCTGCCGCAACAGGAGAGATTTCCAGCAACGCCCAGAATGCCAATCAGGCAACGATGGAAATTTCCACGAAGATTGCCAGCGTTTCGCAAAATGCGGATCAGACAGGCGCGTCGGCCCGCAACACCAAGGATACGGCAGATCAGCTCAAAACCATGGTCGATAACCTGAAAAAGGATATCGATGCCTTCCTCGACAAACTGAAGGCTGCCTGAGGCAAGCATTCAGGTATTCCGGACAGGAGGAAAACCCATGTCGATAACCGGCATGGGTTTTTCCTTATCGCACCTGCACCTGACGATTACGGATCAATAGGCCAGCGCCACGCCGTCCTTGCGCGGGTCGGAACCGCCGATCAGCACACCGCGTCCGCGGTCGACCATGATCGCCTGCCCGCCGCCCCAGGGCATTTCGGCCAGGCGCACATCATGGCCCAGCGCCGCCAGGCGGGCGCGCACATCTTCGGGCACGGAACGCTCGACCTCCATGACATCCTCGATGTGAAAGGCGCGCGGACAATCCAGCGCCTGCTGCACATCCATGCCGTATTCATAGATGTTATGGAGCACATGCACCTGTCCGACCGGCTGATAATCGCCGCCCATCACCCCGTAGGACAGTTCGCAGGCCCCGTCCTTGAGCACCATCGCCGGAATGATCGTATGCTTGGGCCGTTTGCGCGGCGCCAGCGCATTGGGATGGTCCGCATCCAGCACGAAACCGGCACCGCGGTTTTGCAGGACGATCCCCGATTTCGGCGCCACAATGCATGAGCCGAAGGAAAAATAGACCGAGTTGATAAAGGAAACCGCCGTGCCGTCACTGTCGATCACCGAAATATAGACCGTGTCGCGATAGCGCGCCGTCGTCAGCGGCGGCAGCGGCCCCATGGCCCGCTTTGGGTCGATCCGGGCGGCCTGTTCGCGGGCATAGTCCTCGCCCAGCAGATAATCGACCGGCACATCGGCCTTGCGCGGATCGGCGATGTAACGGTCGCGCATCTGATAGGCCAGGCGGGTCGCCTCCGCCTCCAGATGGAAGCGCTCGGCGCCCAACGGATCGAGAGAGGCCAGATCGAAGGCCTTCAGCATATTGATCATCGCCATGGCCGTCAGCCCCTGGCCATTGGGCGGGATCTGCACCACCTCGCGGTCCCGGTATGACAGGCGCAGCGGTTCGACATATTCGCTTCGCATTTCGGCGAAATCCTCCTCGCCGTGCACGCCGCCCAGCGCCCGCAGGGTTTCGACCATGTCCTCCATGACCCAGCCGTCATAGAAACCGTCGCGGCCGAAGCGGGCGATTTCGCGCAGCCCTGCCGCCATCGCCGGGAAACGCACCACATCGCCGATGGCCGGGCATTTACCCCCGGGCAGGAACATCTCCGCCGCCTCGCGGTTCTGGCGTAGCCGGGATTCGGCGCGCGACCAGTCGAGCCAGACGCGCGGCGAAACCGCGAACCCCTCCTCGGCAAAGCGGATCGCCGGCGCCAGCAGCCGGTCGATGCCGAGACGGCCGTAATCCTCGGCCAGGCGGCACCAGGCATCCACCGCGCAGGGCACGGTCACGGCATGCGGATTATTGGTCAGCGGAATGGCGGACAAGCCATCGGCGCGCACCTTGTCGATGGTCAGCCCCGCCGGTGCCCAGCCTGATCCGTTGATGCCGATGACCCTGCCCGTTCCCCGGGGCTGGATCAGGGCGAAGCAATCGCCGCCGGGACCGGTGGACATCGGTTCCACCACCCCCTGCACGGCGCAGGCGGCAATCGCCGCATCGACGGCATTGCCCCCCTGTTTGAGAATATCGATTGCCGTAATCGTCGCCAGCGGCTGCGACGTTGCCGCCGCGCCGTTCATTCCATAGGCAGGCGACCTGCCCGGAAAATGCAAATCTCGCATGGAGCCCCCGAAAATTATTTCGGGTAAGTGTAACGACGATTACGGAATTCAGGAAGCGTCGAGATCGTCCGGATTGATCAGTTTGTGCAGCGGCGCCACGAAATAACGCATATAGGCATCGTCCACATGCTGCTGGCTTTTCGCCTGCCAGGCCTTGAACGCCTCGTCATAGGAAGGATACAGCCCGACGATATCCGCCTTGCGCGGGTCGGTGAAAACATTGACGCGAGGATCGGCAAGGGTGCCGCCGAAGACGAGATAAAGTTCCTGCTGAGCCATTGCTGCCTCTTTCCGGCTGTTTTTGCCGGTTCCGAAACACGCTGCGCGGCATATTCCAGAAACGGCGGTTACGGACGAACCAATTCACGGCGCTTCATACTCTTATGGCAAAGGCAGGTAAAGCCCCGGTAAAGAAAATATCGGCCTTGTCCGTATTTCCCGGCGGAAACTCTCAAGCCGCCGCCGGATATCATCCGCTGCCGGCTATCATCCGCCGATGCGGCTGAGCGGTATTTCGGTTACCGAATAACCGGCATCCTCGGGCAGGCGCAGCACCGGCTCGCTGCCGCTGCGGTCCACGCGCGGCAGAATCGCCTGCAATGGCCGGGCC
>JALXAG010000164.1 GCA_026992315.1 Sneathiellales bacterium
GACCAGAATGGGGCGCCATTCGATTTCGGCCCCTATCGTTTCGGCAAGGGTTTCGATGCGGCTGAAGGCAAGGTAGGTCCAGGGGCTGGAGCAGTCGAAGAAGAATTCGAGCACATGCATGAGCGGGGGCTCCTATTAATCCTATAGCAGGCCGAGATTACGGAAACTGGCATGGCCCTTGCGCGCGATGATCAGGTGATCGTGCAATTCTATGCCGACGGCGCGAAGGGCGTCGCGGATGCGCCGGGTCATTTCCAGGTCGGCGGCGGAGGGCATCGGGTCGCCCGAGGGGTGATTATGCACCAGAATGACCGCCGCGGCCTCGTTGGCCAGGGCGCGTTTGACCACTTCGCGCGGGTAGATCGGCGTTTCGTCGATGGTGCCCTGCTGCTGGATTTCCTCGGCAATCAGGGTGTTGCTTTTATCCAGAAACAGAAGGCGCAGTTGTTCCACCGGTTCCCGGGCCATGGCGGCGTGGCAGTAATCCAGCAGCGCCCGCCATGAGGACAGGACATTGCGTTCCTGTACCGGGGTCTTGATCATTTCCTCTGCCATGGCCCGGCAGGCCTTGATGGCGGCTATGGCCGCATCCCCGACACCGTCGACGGCGGCCAGGCGCGTGGTATCGGCGGCTGCAACCTCGCCAAGAGAGCCGAAAGTCCTGAGCAGGCGTTTGGCCAAAGGCTTGACATCGCCTCTGGGCGAGGCGGCGAACAGGATCAGTTCCAGCAATTCGTAATCGGCCACGGCCGCCCGTCCGCCATCGATGAAGCGGCGGCGCAGACGCTGGCGATGTCCTTTGGCGTGGGTGCTGTCAGTCACGGCCTGTATTCGTTATCGGGCTGGCTCAGTCATAGGGAGGATGGTGCCATCCTTTCGGTGACAGGGTAAAGATTTCATGGCCGTCATCGGTCACGCCGATCGAATGTTCGAACTGGGCGGAAAGGGATTTGTCGCGGGTGACCGCCGTCCAGCCGTCATCGAGCATCTTCACCTGATACTTGCCCAGATTGATCATCGGTTCGATGGTGAAGAACATGCCCTTTTTGATTTCCGGGCCTTCGCCGGGGCGCCCGTAATGCAGAACGTTCGGTGAATCGTGAAAGACCCGGCCCAGGCCGTGACCGCAGAAATCGCGCACGACCGAGCAGCGCTGCTTTTCGGCAAAGCTCTGGATGGCATGGCCGATATCGCCGAAATGCGCGCCGGGGCGCACAACCTCGATACCGCGCATCATGGCTTCATAGGTGACACTGACAAGGCGCGCCGCCTTTACCGATGGCTTGCCCACACAGAACATGCGGCTGGTATCGCCATACCAGCCATCGAGGATCACGGTAACGTCGATATTGAGAATGTCTCCCTCGCGCAGCCGGCGCGGGCCGGGGATGCCGTGGCACACCACATGATTGATCGATGTGCAGATCGATTTCGGAAAGCCGCGATAGTTCAGCGGGGCGGGGATGGCATCGTGTTCGGTGATGAAGTCATGGCACAGCTTGTCCAGCTCGTCGGTGGTGATGCCGGCCTGAACATGAGGGGTGATGAAATCGAGCGTCTCTGCGGCAAGGCGCCCGGCCTTTCGCATGCCCTCGAAATCCTCGTCCCTGTGTATCTTGATCTGTCCCTTCATGGTGTAATCGTCATGCTGCTCCATGGCCCGTCCCGGTATCTGAAGAATATCCGTTATCCGCTGCGCGATCGCACCGGTTTTTTCCGTCTTGCGTTTTTACGTCCAGGCGTTGCCGCAGGATGATTTCCCGTGGCGAAATCGCACAGTCGTAACAGATGGCCTCGACACCCGCTTCTACCGCTTCGCGGAAGGCGGCGGCATAATCCGGGTCGATGTCCTCGGCCAGTGCAAATTTGCTGCAATCGTCGCGCTGGACAAGGTAGAACATAACGGCGCGTTTTCCTTCGCGCACCATGTTTTGCAGTTCCCGCAGATGTTTTTGCCCGCGTTGCGTGCGTGCATCGGGAAATTCCGCAAGGCCGGGGCTGCGCATGAGGTGGACGTTTTTGACTTCGACATAACAATCGGGGCGATTGCGCCCCTGCAGCAGAATGTCGATGCGTGAATTGCCGCCATAGCGGACTTCGCGCTGCAGGTTCTCATAGCCGTGCAGTTCGGGGATGCGCCCCGCTTCAATGGCTTCCGCGACAATGCGGTTGGGATGGTGGGTGTTGATGCCGACCATTGCGCCGCCGACCTCCAGGAGTTCCCAGCGCCAGTCCAGCTTGGCCTTGGGATTGGTGTTGGCCGACAGCCACACCCGGTTTCCCGGCTGATCCAGCCCCATCATGGAACCGGGATTGGCGCAATGGGCAACAACCTCCCGCCCGTCATCCAGCAGGACATCGGCGAGGAAGCGTTTGTAGCGCCTGATAAGGCGGCCCTGTGTCAGCGGTTGCTCGAATTGCATGGGCGCAGGCTACAGGCGGCGGTATGAAGATGCAATCCTTTCGCAAATATCCCTGGCGGCGTATAGTCGGCAGCGGGAAGACAAGCACGGTAATTATGGATGACGGACGAGCGGATGACGGATCGGGATAAAGTGGAAGCGGCGCTGGTGGTGATCGGCAACGAGATCCTGTCCGGGCGCACGCAGGACAGGAATATCGCCTTTCTGGGCAAGGCGCTTGGCGAGATCGGCATCATGCTGGCCCAGGTGCGTATCGTGCCCGATCGTTTCGAAGACATCATCGCTGCGGTGAACGAGCTGCGCCGCCGCTACGCCTATGTCTTCACCACCGGCGGCATCGGCCCCACCCATGACGATATCACGGCGGAGGCGATCGCCCGGGCCTTCGGCGTGCCCCTGCATCATCATCCCGAGGCCATGGCGATTCTGGAAGCCTATTACAGGAAGGGCGAATTCAACGAGGCGCGCCAGCGCATGGCCCGAACGCCTCTCGGTGCCGTATTGGTGGAAAATCCGGTCAGCAAGGCACCGGGATTCCGGATGGAGAATGTTTACAGCTTCGCAGGGATTCCGGCGGTCATGCAGGCGATGTTCAAATCGATCCGCCATGAGCTGGGCGGCGGTGCGAGGATGCTTTCGGCCACGGTGCCGACGGCTTTGGCCGAAGGCGATATCGCCGACAGGCTGGAAGCAATACAGAAAAAATATCCCGATGTCGAAATCGGCAGCTACCCCTATTATCAAAAAGGCCGCTACGGAACCAATATTGTGTTGCGGGCGACCAATTCAGAACGTCTGAAGGCAGCGGAAGATGAGGTAAAAAAACTGTCTTCTCCTTTATGACGGCAGAAAACCAGAATGTCGTGATTTGAATGCCGGGTTGTTTTTTTGTGTTGTTTACGATTTATATACTTTGGTGTGCATATCATCCATGGAATGCTGATTTATCTGGATCAGGCGAAGCATAGAAATGTTGATCGGGAAAACATCGCGGGCAGTTGTTCTTGCCGTCATCGGCGGTGGTCTTGCCGCTGCCGATGCGGCCATGCTGTTTTCCGGCGTCGATCATGCTCTTTCCCTTTTGCTTCTTGCGCAGATGGCAGCCTGCTTCGGTATTGTTCTGGGGCGCCGGTGCTGGGTGGTGGCGGCCATGCTGATGCAGACGGCCGTGTTGTCCTATCTGGCTTATGAAGCGCCCGGCCTGTTCCGCCTTGAGCTTGGCGACGGGGCGGTTTGGGGCGTTTTGCTGCTTTTTGCCTTTGCTTTCAGCCGCCCGTACCAGCCAGTCAGGCAACCGGTCCGGGTGATCGGGCGCACCGATATGTGGATCGGAACGACACGGCCGTCAGCCTGATCGCTTTTTTTCGCTGCATTTATCCCCCATAAGGTATTTGCCCAAAGATATATTGTATGGCATGCTATGGCTGCCATGTGCACCGTGCCGCGGGCTTGGCATGGGGGCTGACATTTTCAGCTATCCGACAGCCTTCTTCATGGCTGTGAAGCTAATGCCAAAGTGAAGGCGGCAGCAGGGGCGGGAACGCATGCCCCGGTCAGATGGCAGAGCGTAATTTGGTATGCGTGTATCCATACCGGGATATGTGCCGCTGCCTTTTTCACGGATGAAAATGTCAAGCAGGGGGCGCCAGCATTGCACGATATTTCCGATCTGCAGGACAATGCACTGAAGCTGGATCGTATTATTGCGGAATTCCATAAACAGAGCGATCGTTTCAATATCCAGATCATGCGGTTCTTTCTCAATATCGCCGCCCGTCATGATCGGGGCGGGGCGACGGAGAAGGAGTTGCGCATACCGATCGGTATTTTGCGCACCACGGCAATACGATATCGCCAGTTTCTCGGCGAAGGCGGTCCGGACGGGGAACCGGGGCTCGGCCTCATCCGGGTGGAGCCTGATCCGCGCGAACCCCGACGCTATATTTTCCGCCTGACGAAAGAGGGGCTCGATTTCGCCGATCTGCTGCTGCGCCATTTCAACGCGGATGGGGCGGAATCCCCTGATGCGGTGGATGCGAAAAACGGGCTGACCCGACGTTCCGCCTGATTTCGCCGCTTCCGGTACCGGCGGCGTGAGGCCGGCATATTGCCGGGTTGAGGTGGGCATGCCTTATCCCGCGGTGATCTTGCCTCGACAGGGGACTTTTTTCCGACTACATACAACACCGAAACCGGGCCGGGGCACCGGCCCGGCCTTGGCGGACGTGGTGGAATTGGTAGACACAAGAGACTTAAAATCTCTCGGGCATATTGGCCTGTGCGGGTTCGAGTCCCGCCGTCCGCACCAAAAGGGATCGGCTTCCCTGAAGGCCTTCCCGGAACGCTGCCGGGGAAAAGAGGGCCCGGGGCTTCAGCCTGTGCC
>JALXAG010000165.1 GCA_026992315.1 Sneathiellales bacterium
GGCGCTGGCGCGCGATAATCGGGTGATCATCGTCAACCGCCGCGACGAATTCGCCCGCGCCAAGCAGGGCAATCTGACCCTGATCACCCAGGCGATCGAAAAGGGCGATATCGAATGTTATTACAATTCGACGCCCCTGCGCCTCGGCGATCACACGATCACCCTGAAAACGCCCGAAGGCGAGGTCGAAATCAAATGCGACCGGGTGATTGCCCGTCTTGGCGCCATCCCGCCCCGGCGTTTCGTCGAATCCTGCGGCGTCGTTTTCCCCAATGACAATCCGGCCACCCTGCCGGAGGTGAGCGGGCGCTACGAATCCAATGTCGAGGGCCTGTTCATCATCGGGGCGCTTGGCGGTTATCCGCTGATCAAGCAGGCAATGAACCAAGGGTATGAGGTCGTCGAATATCTCAACGGCAATACCGAGATCAAGCCGGCCGACGAACCCCGCCTGGAGGAGATTTTCGCCCCCTGGAAGGGGGTGACGGTGGACGAGGCCCTGGCGACGATCCGGGCCAATGTGCCGTTGTTTGCCGAGATCAATCCGCTGATGCTGCGCGAGCTGATGCTGGACAGCGCCGTTCACACACCGGAGCCCGGGGATGTCATCTTCAGCCGCGGCGATTTCACCAATACCTTCTGGACGGTGGTGGAAGGCGAGGTCGGTATCTGCGTCGATGCGGACGACCCCGATATTCAGGTGCCCTTGGGCAAGGGCGAATTCTTCGGTGAAATGGGCCTGATCGCCGGGCGGCCGCGGACGGCGACCGTGGTGGCGCGGGAAAACTGCGTGCTGGTGGAAACCGGGCGGCGGTCGATGATCAAGCTGATCAACTCGGTCGATGCGGTCAAGGCAGTGATCGACCGCACCGCCATCGTTCGCCAGATCCAGACCTATCTGGCCCCGGAACTGACGCGCGAACAGCTTCGCCCGGTGGTGGAGCAATCGAGTATCCATACCTTCGCCAAGGGCGATGTCCTGTTCGAGGAGGGCGCGCCGGGCGATGCCCTCTATCTGGTGCGGCGCGGTTCGGTGACCGTGTCGCGGCGTATCGGCGGGCGCGAGATTGTCCTCTCCTACGTCGCTTCGGGCAATTACGTCGGCGAAATGGCCCTGTTGTCCGATGCGCCGCGTTCGGCGACCGTGCGCGCCGCCATCGACAATACGGAAGTGATCCGCATCGAGGCGGCCGCCTTTCAGGAGATGCTGGCCCAGTCGCCGCAGCTTCGGGCGGCCATGGATGAAAAATTCCGCGAGCGCATCGAGGAGAACGAGCGCATGGCCAGCCTGCCCGAGGCCGGCGGCATCATCGAATTTCTGGTCGAACAGGGGGTCGGCGAGGCCACGGATGTGCTGCTGATCGACGAGGCCCTGTGCGTGCGCTGCGACAATTGCGAAAAGGCCTGTGCCGAAACCCATGGCGGGCTGAACCGGCTGAACCGGGAGGCGGGGCCGACCTTTGCCAATCTGCATGTGCCGACATCCTGCCGCCATTGCGAGCATCCCCATTGCATGGCCGATTGTCCGCCCGATGCCATTCATCGCGGCGTCGATGGCGAGGTGTATATCGACGATACCTGCATCGCCTGCGGCAATTGCGTGCGCAACTGTCCGTATGGGGTGATCCGTCTGGCGGCACCGCCGAAACGCAAGCCGGGCCTGCTGTCCTGGCTGCTGTTCGGCGCCGGGCCGGGCCCCGGCGGCGGGGAGGCGGATCCCGAAGGCAAGAAGCGGGCCGTGAAATGCGACATGTGCAAGGATATCGCAGGCGGCGCCAGTTGCGTGCGCGCCTGTCCCACGGGGGCGGCCATACGCGTCAGTCCGCGGGAATTCATGAATCTGGCGGCGCTGGCGCGCAAATGAGAATGCGGGCTGCAGGGGGGAACGGCCGATCGACAGGGGGAGCGTTACGCGACCATGCATGAATCTATTCTGGTATACCGGAGTTTCCGCTATCTGAAATGGGCCTCGCTCTTATGCCTGGCGGCCGTTATCGCCTATGCGGTGCAACAGCCCCTGGGCGGTGTGGCCAATGGCGGCACCTGGCTGGGCTATACGCTCGGCACCATCGGCGCGCTGCTGATCCTGTGGCTGATGTGGCTGGGCATACGCAAGCGTCGCTACGGCCCTGGCACCGGCAGGCTGGAAGACTGGCTCTCCGCCCATGTCTATCTCGGTCTGGCGCTGATCGTTGTCGCCACGCTGCATACGGGCTTTCAGTTCGGCCTCAATCTGCACATGCTGGCCTATGTGCTGATGATCGTCGTGATTTTAAGCGGCATGTTCGGCGTTTATGCCTATATCCGCTATCCGGCGCTGATGACCGAAAACCGCCGTGGCGACAGCCTGGCGCAGATCATGATCAATATCGCCGAGCTCGATGCCGAATGCCGCCGGGCCGCCATGCCGCTGGGCGACGATGTCAACGCACTGGTGATGGAGGCGGCGAACAGCCAGATCGGCGGCGGTTTCTTTCGCCAGCTTTCCGGCCGCGATCCGGCCTGCCCGACGGCGGCGGCCCTGCGCAGGCTGACGGCGATGGAAGGGGGCGGCGACGATGGCGGTCAGGCCCTGCGCAATCTGGTGGCATTGCTGACACGCAAGGACGAACTGCTGCAGCGGGCGCGCCGCGATGTCCGCTTCAAGGCGCTGATGGATGTGTGGCTGTATGTCCATGTGCCGCTTTCATTTGCGTTGCTGGCCGCACTGGCCGGCCATGTGCTTTCCGTTTTCTTCTACTGGTAACCAACAGGCGGGGCAGCCGTGAGATATTCAGTCATATACCTGACGAAAAAGCGCAGCGGCGATTATGCGCGCCGCGAGGAATTCGTCGAGTGTGAGGCGCTGCGCTTCGGCCGCGGGTCGGAGAACGAGGTCTTTCTCGGCGATCCCCGCATCGCTTATGAAAGCCTTGTCATTTCCCATCGTCCCGGCGGCTTCTTCGCCGAAGCCCGGGGCGGTGGCGATTTTCGCCTCAACGGCAAGACGACGCGCGCGGCCAACCTGAAGGCCGGGGATAAAATCTCCCTGGGCCCTTATGAGATCGAGATCCTGCCGGCGGATGAAAACTGCGATTTCCGCCTTTCGGTCGAGCTGGTCCTGCCGCTGGAGGACGATCTGCAATCCCTGCAGGAACGCAGCCGCATTTCGCTTGCCGCCGCCGGAGGGAAGCGCCGCTGGTCATGGCTGCTGTTCTTGCTGGTTGCCATCGTTTTCGTGGCGCTGCCGATCTATGCCCATTTCAGCCGCGATACGACATTCGATGCCGCCGTCGATCCGGCGCGCAACGAGCGCAGCTTCATTCAGAAGGCCGATGTGTTGTGGAACAGCGGCGAATTGTCGAAACCCCATCAGTTTATCGGTGAGAGCTGTCAGGCCTGTCATGTGAAGGCGTTCGAACAAACGCCCGACAGCGCGTGTCTGAGCTGCCATAAGGGCATTCAGAACCATGCGGATGCCAAGAAATTCCCGGCCGCGGCCTTTACCGGCGTGCAGTGTCAGGACTGCCACAAGGAGCATAACGGCCCGCGCGAGGTGCTGTTGCGCGATCAGCAATTCTGCGTTTCCTGCCATGCGGGGATAGAGGCCGCGGGCAGCGTCGTCACCATCAGGAATGCGGCCGATTTCGCTACCGCGCATCCGCAGTTCCGCCCGACGGTGCTTGTAAATCCCGAACCGCGCAAATTCGAACGCGTGCTGCTGAAGCAGGCGCGGGAAAATTCATCGCTGAAATTTCCGCACAAGAAACATCTCGATCAGCAGAAGGGGGTGAAGAATCCGCGCACCGGCAAGGTGGTGAAGATGGTCTGCGCCGATTGTCACGTGCCGGAGAAGAACGGCCCCGGCATGAAGCCGATCGAGATGGAAGCCCAGTGCGAGGAATGTCATGCGCTCAGCTTCACCCAGGGCGGCGTGACGCGTGAACTGCCTCATGCCAAGCCCGAGGAGGCGTTCTATCGCCTGGTCGATTTCTTCACCCTGGAAACCCTGAAGGAACAGGGGGCGACGGCGGCGGAAGGAACGGTCACGCGGATGATGCCGGGGCGCGGCGGCGCGGCGGAGAAGACGGAAAGTCCGGCGGAGGCCCTGAATGCGGCGGAGAAGGACGCACGGACCATCGCCGCCAAGCTGATCGGCAAGGGGCTGTGCAGCACCTGCCATCAGACGAAGTTCGAGAATGACACCTTCAAGGTGACGCCTGTGCTGCTGACGCGCAACTGGCTGCCCAAGGGACGTTTCGATCACAAGCAGCATGCACAGGCCCAATGTGTCGACTGCCATGCAGCGGTGGATTCGGAAAGGGCCGAAGATGTCCTGCTGCCGGGGATCGAAACCTGCCAGGCCTGTCATGGCGGTGAGAGCACGTCGGCCGAACTGGTGCCCTCCACCTGTGTTGACTGTCATAATTTCCATCTTCCGGGGCGCGGGGCCATGGGGACGCCATCGCCGCACCCCTCGGGCAAGGGGTTGCGGCCGCTCGATGAAGTGTTGTGGAAAATGAACCGGTTGCCGCCGGTGCAATCCCCGCCGGGCGCGAACAACTGAGGTTGGAAAAATCGCGGCGGTAATATATCGTAGCATGACTACGATTACGGGGTAAAAGGCACGGGTGGTCTTCGGGGGGGCCGTCCGCTTCGGAAAGGCAGTTGGAAACGGCAATACGCGTCACCGGGTGGGTGTGGTTGCCGGAAGGTCCGGAAGTGCTGCTGCCGGGGCGCGAAGAGAAAGGCCAGCCACACCACAGCCGCCGCCAGGGCCATCACGAACAGCGTCTGGCGGACGGTCCGATCCCGTTCTCGGCTCAA
>JALXAG010000166.1 GCA_026992315.1 Sneathiellales bacterium
CTTCGGAAACGCCGCCGTTACCGTCCGAAATCTGATAGGTGAAAACGTCATCGCCCGTATAGCCGTCCGCGGCAACATAGCTGAGCGTGCCGTCCTGATTGACCGTGACCGTCCCATGAGACGGACCGACCGAAATGCCGGTGACGGTCAGCGCATCGCCATCCGCATCCGTGTCATTGGCAAGAACGTCGATAACCACGCTCTGACCCGCCTCGACACTGGCCGCATCGTCGCCCGCAACCGGACCCGTGTTCCCGGACGGAGGTGGCGGAGGCGGAGGTGGAGGCGTCGAACCGAGATCGGCAGCCGAAAACAACCCGTCGGCGAATTGCAGAAACTCGATATCGAAGAGCTGATCCAGACCGTCGGCGATGGCATCACCCAGCCCCTCGATGGTGAGATGGTCGCCGGCATCGTAGATCTGATAATCGCTGAAATTCCAACCGAAAACAGCCGTATCGCTGCCGGCGCCGCCCTGCAGAACATCGTTGCCGCGCCCGCCTTCCAGACGATCGTCACCCGCCGCACCGGCCAGAAGATCGTCACCGCGTCCGCCGAAGAGATAGTTATCGGCGCCATTGCCGGTGACCTGGTCGTTACCGTCACCGAGCAGGGCGTTTTCGATCACCGTGCCGGCGGCAATGGTGAAGCCATTGCCCGCCAGGCTACCGGTCGCCCCCGGGGTCAGATCGAGCATGGTATCGGTGGTGACCATGGCGGCATTGATGGTATCGGTACCGCCATCGGCATCGCTCAGGACAGAGCGTGCCGCCAGATCGGCCCCGGTGAAATCGCCGTACTGATCGTTATAGACATAGAGATCATCGGCGGATATGGCGTCGCCGGTGATCATGAGATCCCAGTTGTTCAGGGTACCGATTTCGGTGCCCTTCATGTCATAGACCTTCAGCGTCCAGGTGCCGGCGCTTTCCTCGCCCCAGAAATTATTGGCGGTGAAGGTGAAATTCATGTTGTTGTAGGTGTTTCCCGCGCCGCCGGGACGTTCGATCAGCGTCGATTCCGTGCCCGAGGGCGATACCAGCTTGATCACCAGATCGCCGATGGCCGTGTGGCTGATATCGGCGCGCACCTGCACCACGTCGATATCGACGTTCTCGTTGATGGTGATGCTGTCGGAAACGCTGCCCTGATCGGGAATTGCCTCGCCCGGGGCGGAAGAGGCGCTCAAATCGATCTTGTTGGCGAAAACCTGCTGCTTGGTCCAGGTTTCGGCCAGGCGGACGGCCGCCGTCGCATCGACCAGGCCGAAGCCGTAATCATTGCTGAAATGCAGCCCGCCGCCATTCCAGGTGCCGGCATTGTTATAGGCCCAGCTCGCCGCGCCGGCATCGTTGTGCTGAGCGGAATAAGCGAGGATTTCCTGCACGTCGCGATAGCCGAGCAGGGGATTGGCTTCCAGCAGCAGCGCCGCGACGCCGGAGACGATCGGCGCCGAAAAAGACGTACCCGAAGCGCTGCCATAACCGTCCGATCCGCCAATGGCGGTATCGATGCTCTTGCCCGGCGCGGAAACCAGAAGATTGGCCCCGGGATTGCTGAAACCCGAATAGGTGCCGTCGGGATCGACGGAGCCGACCGCGATGGTATAGGGAGAATTCTGGAAATTATGCGCATTGGCGCTGTCGCCGGACCAGCGGGAATTGCCGGCGGCGAAAACATTGATGGTGCCGAGCCCGTCGCGCCCCGAGGCGGCAGCCGTTTCAAGCGCCGTGGCACCCGGACCGAACAGGGCCTCGCTCAGGAAATCGTCGGTGAAGACATAGCTGTAGGCCCAGCTGTTGTTGATCACATCCATGCTGGCGGCGGCGCCTTCGATCGCATCGGCATATTGCCAGGGATTGCCCGCCGAACCGTAGCCGATCCTGAAACCGGCGATTTCGGCATTATAGGCAATGCCGACATTGCCCTGACCGTCGGCTTCGGCCGCAACGACACTGGCAACCTGCGTTCCGTGACCGCCACCATAGGAATCGTCGTCATTGTCGCGGTAGTCGTGGTCGATCGCGGTATTGTAATTACCGTCCAGCTCCTGATGGGTGTAGTTGACACCGTCATCGACAATGCCGACCCTCACCCCCTGGCCGGTATAATCCTGCCAGGCACCCGCAATATTGATTGCATCGAGATGCCAGCCCGTTGCCTCACCCGGCATGGCAAGCCCGGATGCGTCGGCGCCGTTGTCCAACACATTGTCCATTGTCTGATCGGGGGAAGTATCCTGGGGCATAATCACAAATCCAAAACCTGTTGCGTTATGCCCGAAACTACGGTCAATCCATTAACAAGCAGTGAAATAACCTGGTTAAACAAAGATTAATCTGCGTTTTTATAAATATAGATTAGCATAAAATATATATAAAATTTTACCTTACTCGTAATTCATAGATATTTTAAGGAATAACTTCATACGAATACTGTGAATGAAATCATATATGACAGAATTCCTCAATAAAAACACGTTCGACAACCCTCTGATTCGTCAGGGAATGTGCAGCAATACACCGGCGATCCCCGTAAGCAAAGTACATTGGCGTGATATTTTTGCGGCAAATGAAAATGGCGGAAACAGGAGAAAATGCAACGCGCCTTCCTTGCCCGCCAGAAAGCGCCGATGACTGCAGAAGCCGGAGCCGGTTCAGACACACCGGGCGGCCGCCTGGTGTCTGAACATGGCGTTCCGGAACAGCGAAGGAAGATCGGGTGCCTATTCTTCGCTCAGGGCGCCGCGGAAATTGTCGCGCATGGGATCGATCAGATATTCCAGCAGGGTCTTTTCCCCGGCCTCTATGGCAATGCTTGCCGGCATGCCGGGCATAAGCTGGCGGCTGCCGAGACGCGCCTTCTCTTCCGGCGGCACCTCGATACGGGCCAGATAGTAGGGCTGGCCGGTACGCGGATCCTCCAGCGCATCGGCGGAGACATAGACCACACGACCCAGCAATGTCGGTGTCGTGCGCTGCTTGAACGCCGCCAGCGTGACCCGTGCCGTCATCCCCGTATTGACCACATCGATATCCACGGGACGGATCTTCGCCTCCACCGTCAGCTTGTCGGTCTCCGGCACGATGTCGAGAATGGGCTGGCCGGGCCCGATGACGCCGCCAGGCGTGAAAAAGCGCATATTGACCACCACCCCGCCCTGCGGGGCGCGAACGGTACGCCGGTCGAGCACGTCGCGAGCGGCACGGCGGCGTTCCTCCAGATCGGCAAGCTTGGCCTGCACGTCGCGCAAATCGCTGGTGACCTGGGTAAGCTGCTCGTTGTCGAGATTGAGAATGGCAATTTCCGTTTCACCGATGCGCTGGCGGGTACGGGCGATCAGGCCAAGCTGTTCGCCGCGGCTACCCTCAAGGCTTGCTGCCTGGCGCTGCAGGCCGAGAAGCCGGGCCTTGCGCTCCAGCCCCTTGCGCACCAGGGCTTCGACCCCCTTCATCTCCTGACGGATCAGCTTCATCTGGGCTTCGGCGGAACGAACCTGTGCCTGCATGCTGGCGATTTCGGCCCGAAGCTGATCCTTACGCTGCATCAGGATACGCCGCTGCCCTTCCAGGGCCTTGCGTCTGGTGGTGAAGATCGCCTCCTGCCCGCGCAGAATTTTCGCCGCCGCCGGATCACCGGCAAGTGCCGTCAGTTCAGGCGGAAAAATCAGTTCTTCCGCCCCGTCGCGTTCGGCAATCAGCCGTGCCTCCTGCGCCTTCAGCGCCAGCCACTGACCCTGTATCAGCTCCCAGCTCGCCCGCGCCTGGGCATCGTCGAGACGCAGCAACACCTGATCGGCCTCGACCCGGTCGCCATCGGTGACCAGAAGCTCCCGGATGATGCCCCCTTCCAGATGCTGCACCGTCTTGATATTGCCCGGAACCGCTATCTTGCCCTGGGCCACGGCGCCGGAAGACAAGGGCGCCAGCGCGGAAAAGGCCAGGAGCCCGCCAATGAACAACAGCAATGTCAGCAGACCGAGCAGAACCGATCCGGCGACCTTCGGGCGGTGGCCGGGTTTCGGTATTTCAAGAACGCCCATATCCTTGTCGGAAACGATCAGTTCCTGGCTCATCCGGCTTTTCTTTCCTGAAGTTTCTCGACCTGGCCCTCGTCTCCGCCGGGTTGGCGGGTGCCTTCAAGACGGCGGGCGGAACGGCGGTTGAGTTCGGCAATCACCTCGGCGGTCGGGCCGAACAGTTCGACGGCCCCGCCGACAAGCACCACCAGCTTGTCCGCGACCTTAAGAATATTGGGCCGGTGAGAGATCACCACCACACAGGCGCCGTCCTCCTTCATCGCGCGGATGGCAGCGGTCAGCGCCTCTTCGCCCTCGGCATCGAGGCTGGCATTCGGCTCGTCCAGCACCAGCAACCGCGGACGGCGGTACAGGGCCCGGGCCAGGGCGATACGCTGGCGCTGCCCGCCGGAAAGCAGTGCTCCGCCTTCGCCGATCGGCGTATCGTAGCCCTGCGGCAGGTGCAGAATCATGTCGTGAATACCGGCCATGCGGGCCGCATCGACAATATCGGCCGGATCCGCCTCGCCAAGACGGGCGATGTTTTCCTGTACCGTGCCTTCGAACAATTCGACATCCTGGGGCAGATAGCCGACATGGCGGCCGAAATCGGTGCGGTTCCATTCATAGACATCGGCACCGTCCAGGCGGACGGCACCGCCGGTGGGTTTGCGCGTGCCCACCAGCAATCGCGCCAGAGTGGATTTTCCCGCCGCCGAGGGGCCGATCACGGCCACCGCCTCGCCCGGGGCGGCATCGAAGCTGACCCCCTTGAGGATGGGGC